>JAGFXN010000210.1 GCA_017861215.1 Deltaproteobacteria bacterium
TGGGACGACTATACCAGGGCGCGCGATGAAATGTTCGCGGCGACCGATACGTCCTGGGCACCGTGGTTTGTGGCAAAATCTGAAGACAAGAAGCGCGTACGACTCAATATCATCACGCACCTGCTGAGCAAGGTCCCCTACAAGGAGGCGCCGCGGGAAAAGGTGAAACTGCCGAAACGGCAGGTAAATCGTAAATACAAGGCGGTCGACTATCCGTTCAAATTCATTCCCGAGACCTACTGACGAGGCTCTCAGCAGGATAGCCTCAGGTAACATCTTGATAAGCAGGAAGCCGGAACCATGAAAATCATTTTTGTCCGTCATGCTGCTGCCATCGACAGAGATGCCGACATCGCCGACGGCAGAAGATACCTCACCCCCAAAGGGAGAGTTTTCTGCCGCGAAACTGCCAGGACCATGATAAAGAAGGGGATCGAACCTGACCTGATCCTCACCAGTCCGCTGCTGCGTGCCGTCCAGACTGCTGACATCCTGGCGGAGAGCCTGGCGTACATCGGGCCGCTGGCGGCGGTAGACGAACTGGAGCCTGGGTTTGATCTATCCGGACTGAAGAAGATTCTCGCTTATTATCCGCAAGTCACTGAACTGGTCATAGTCGGCCATGAACCGGACCTGAGCAGCATTGTCTGTGATCTGCTCGGCCTCACGGACGGGTTCAACTTCAAAAAGGGGAGCGCCATCAGGCTGACTGTCGAAGCGGCGGATCTGCGGGGAGGTGCCGTGTTCAAATGGCTCGCCGTCGGCAAAGAATTGATCACCTCCATGAAAGACGCCCTGAGATAACATTTGAAAAAAACGATTGCAAATCCGTCATGAACAAAGGAGCAAGCATGCCACCGGTAATGAAAGAGCTGCAAAAACTGAAAGGTGTAGGAGAGGTTCTCTCCCGGCGTTTTGTAGAAGCCGGCTATGATACGTTTGCCAAAATCGCCGCCGCCGGTGAGGAGGGCTTGCGGAAAATCCCCGGGGTTAATCCCCGCATGCTGGCCTCAATTGTCGCCGAGGCGGCTGCATTGTCGGGTGATATGGCAAAAAGCAAAGACCAAAAGACGGCACAACTCAAACTGCGGGTAGCGTCCCTGAAGGAGCAGGTCCAGGGGATTGCCCTCAGCGTCCGTGACCGTTTCCGGGATGAAGTAGCCGGCAAGGCCGGCAGGAAACTGGAAAAGGAGATCCTGAAACTGATCGGCACTCTGGAGAAGGTGGAGGGCAGGCTGGAGACCAGGGTGAAGAGGGCCGGCAAAGGGCTGATCAAAGCTGAGAAAAAGCTGGCAGGACTTACCATGGCCAACCTCAAGAAGGTCGGCAACGGTTTGCAGAAAGCGAGAAAATCACTGAAAACGATTGGTGGCTGAACGGATGACGGTGTGACGATGCAGTGTAACGGAAAAACGCCGCTGTGGGCTGCCGGCAGGACACTGCTCAATGAACGGGGAGACGATTTTAACCGGCGGCTGGTTACTGTTCTGCGTACCTTCGATCCTGAAGCCATCCATGACCTCAGGGTGTCTTCCCGCCGGATGCGTGAAGGTCTGGTGCTGTTTACGCCCTGCTATCCTGCCGGCGACATGGCCCGCCTTGTCAAGGGAACCAGGAGGGTCACACGCCTTCTCGGCGATATCCGCAACAGTGACGAAGCGCTGCTGTTCTTTACATCGCTGCGGGACAGGCTTGACGATTGCTGCCGCCGCGACCTTGATCTGCTGGTGACAGCCTTCCAAAAGGAACGGAAAAATGAACTGCGAAAACTCGAAGCCGGGTTACGGAAGATTGCAGCAGCTGATCTGCACGACCGGTACCGGCAGGTCATCAATTTTCCGTCCCTGTTCGCTCCGGCTGCCGGCGGTCTCGACCTGTTCGCCCCCCTGGCCGACTTCGCCAAAGGCGCCCTCTCCTCCCGGCTGGAAGACGTTCTGCAGCTGGTTCCGGAAGCCAAAGAGGAGGGGAACATCGCGGCCCAGCATCAGCTGCGGATCGCCGTCAAGCATTTCCGCTACCGGCTGGAGATCCTCTCGTTGCTGCTCGACAGCAGTTACCGGAAGTTCTATGGTACAGTCAAGGAGTATCAGGAAGTACTGGGCAGGATGCACGACCTGGACGTTTTCGCGGCTCTCAGCCGGGAAGCCGCCTGGTCTCAGCCAGCAACAGTGATAATTCTGAAGGCTATAGCTACCCAAAGGGGCAGACTCTTCGCCGGCTTCACCGCCATGCTGGCAAAAATGCCGTTTGAGAAGATCGGCACGAGGATGAGGAGCGCTTTGTGAAAAAAAACAGGCTGGCGGCAATCGACATCGGCACGAACTCCATCCGCTGTATCATCGTCGAAGTTGACAAGCCGGGAAAGTACCGGATTCTGGATGACGAAAAGGCAACCGTGCGCCTCGGGGAAGGCCTTGCCAGGGACAATGCTATTTCGTCAGCCGCCTGGCAACGCGCCATTGATGCTCTTTCGCGGATGAAGAAGATCGTCGACGGCTACGGGGTGACGGGAGTCGAGACGGCAGCGACAAGCGCGGTGCGGCGGGCAACCAATGGCAATGCCTTTGTCCAGGCGATTGCCGACAACGTCGGCCTGCAGATCGAGATAATCAGCGGCGAGGAAGAGGCGGAACTGGCACTGTCAAGTGCCCAGCACAATTTTGACATGGAAGGGACGCGCTACGCCATGATCGATATCGGCGGCGGCAGCGTCGAAATTGTTACCGCTCTGGGCAGCCACATCGAGGAAATATCCTCTCTCGAACTGGGGGCGGTCACCCTGACGGACAATTTCATTGCCAGCGACCCCATCAGGAGTGAAGAGTATCAAAAGCTGCGCAAGCGCGTCAGGAAAGAGCTCAAAAACGCCTTATCCGGTGAGGAGATGCCTGTCCAGTGCCTGATCGGCTCGGGAGGGACGATGACATCCATCGCCGCCATGGTGATGGCGCTGCGCAAGGAGGGCTACGGCTCCATTCATGGGTACGAGGTGCTCCGCTCCGAGGTGGTACACCTGCTCGCCATGCTGCTGCGCAAGGATGTGACGGAGAGGCGGTCGATCCCGGGTCTGCATCCCGACCGGGCGGACATCATTGTCGCCGGTGTGACCGTCGTCGACGAACTGATGGAATTCTTCGCGTCGAATATCCTGATGATCAACGAGCGGGGCATCAGGGAAGGGTTGATTCTCAAGGCGCTGAAAAAGCAGAGTCTTCTTCCGGCGGCGCCGCGACCGAAAAACTGGCGGGAGGGGGTACTGGAATTCGCCCGGTCCTGCCACAACGACGAGGAACATTCCCGGCATGTGGCCAGGCTCGCGCTGGCAATTTTCGCTGCACTTGCCGACATCTTCAGCCTCGGCGCCAAGGAACGGCAGATACTCGAGGGAGCGGCCCTGCTGCACGATGTCGGTTATTTCATCAGCTACGCGGACCACCACAAGCACTCCTACCACCTGGTCCGCCATGCCGACCTGTTCGGTTTCACGCCGCGCGATCGCGAGCTCATTGCCCTGGTTGCCCGCTATCACCGCAAAGCCCTGCCGAAGAAAAAGCATGAGGGGTATGCCCGGCTTACTCTCCAGGACCAGCTGCTGGTGAGAAGACTGGGCGGCATTCTGCGCCTGGCCGACGGCCTGGACCGGCGCCGCGCCGGCGTGGTGACG
>JAGFXN010000032.1 GCA_017861215.1 Deltaproteobacteria bacterium
TACAGACCATCATATTGATTTTAGGGGGAAGTGGTGAAATTACCCCCGTGTTACAGGTCGGGGGTACGGTCTGAGGATTATGGGACGCACAGTTTACGTCCCATAAGATATATTATGTCAAGTTAACGCACTGGAAAAAAAGAGCCGGCAGTCGCAATGAGTAAATTTGAAACTGCCGGCATGGTATCCCCTCTATAGGGCAACAAAAGACGCTTGACTAGATTTTGCGGTTATCGATGACCCGGGAAGCTTTCCCCTCGAAACGCGGAATCGTGCGCGGTTCGACCAGCTTTACCGAAACACCGACACCGACCACCGTTTCGATCTTCTTCTGTACCTTGTCGACAAAAGCCCGCTGCAGCTTCATTTCATCAAAGAAGATATTCTCGGTAACTTCCATCTGCACTTCAAGAGTATCAGTGCTGTTCTTTCTGTCGACTACCAGCTGATAGTGCGGCGCACAGCCTTCAATGGCGACCAGTACCTCTTCAATCTGTGACGGAAAGACGTTGACGCCTTTGATGATCAGCATGTCGTCGCTTCTGCCCATGGTCTTTTTCATCCTGACATGGTTCCTGCCGCAGGCGCACCTTTCATAATCAAGGCTGGTTATATCCCGTGTCCGGTAGCGGAGCATCGGGAAAGCCTCTTTGGTGATGGTGGTCAGTACAAGTTCTCCGACACTGCCCGGCGGCAACACCTCGCAACTGTCCGGGTCGATGATTTCCGGAATGAAAGCATCCTCATAGAGGTGCAAGCCACACTTGTAAGCGCATTCTCCGGCGACTCCAGGGCCGATGACTTCGGAGAGTCCGTAATTATCAGTGGCGCTGATGCCGAGACGGTTCTCTATCTCGGTTCTCATCGCTTCCGACCATGGTTCTCCGCCGAATAGCCCGAATTTTAATGAGAGGCTTTTTGATTCGATGCCAAGCTGCTCCATCCGGTCGGCAATGGTAAGCGCGTAACTTGGTGTGCTGACAAGGGCAGTGGAACGATAATCCTGCATGATCATGATCTGCTTCTCGGTGTTGCCCCCACCCATCGGGATTACCGAGGCGCCGATGGTCTCGGCGCCATAGTGCAGGCCGAAGGCGCCGGTAAACATGCCGTACCCGAAAGCGATCTGCACCACATCGTCGTGAGTTACCCCGGCCGAGGTCAGGAACCTGGCGACCAGATTCGACCAGGTCTTGATATCCTTCTTGGTATAGCCGACCACGGTCGGCTTGCCGGTGGTGCCTGACGATGAATGAATACGGACTACTTCGCGCAACGGCACGGCAAACATGCCGTAAGGGTAGTTGAGGCGGAGATCTTCCTTGGAGGTGAACGGCAGTCTGGCAAGGTCCGCAAGAGACTGCACGTCGTCAGGATCTATCCCCTGTGCATTGAACTTGTTTCGATAACAGGTTACATTCTTGTAGGCACGATGCAGTGTCGCCTGCAGGCGCTCAAGCTGCAGCTGCTCGATCGCCTCCCGTTCCATGCATTCATATTCTCTGTCCCAGATTTCCATAAAGACCTCACAAAAACAGGATGATAGACTGAAGGCTGAAGACTGAGGACTGACAGAACGATGCGGTGAGCCTGAACACCTTCAGCCCTCAGTCTTGAAACCTGTTTCACCGCTTTCAAGAAGATCTGCGGCGGCACCTTCCAGGATAACCTTGCCGGTTTCAAGCACATAGCCACGGTCAGCCATTTTGAGGGCAGCTTTGGCATTCTGCTCGACCAGCAGCACCGTAGTGCCTTCTTCCTGGCGGAGCTTTTCGATGACCGCGAAAATCTCCTGGACGACCAGGGGCGCCAGTCCCATTGACGGTTCATCCAGCAGGAGGAGTTTCGGTCTGGCCATCAGAGCCCTGCCGATGGCCAGCATCTGCTGTTCACCGCCGGAAAGTGTGCCTGCCATCTGCTTTTTTCTTTCCCCCAGGCGCGGGAAAAGCTCATACATATGCTGCATATCCAGTTTGATGGCGTTCCGGTCAGCCCTGCTGCGAAAGCGCAGATACGCTCCAAGTTCGAGATTGTCGGCAACGGTAAGCCCTTTGAATACCTGGCGGCCTTCCGGTACTTGCGAGATGCCTATTTTTACGATCCGGTCAGGGGCCAGGCCGTTGACCCCCTCCCCTTCGAACTGGATTGAACCGGAGGCGGGCGGAGTGACTCCGGAAAGGGTATTGAGTATCGTTGTTTTGCCGGCACCGTTGGCGCCGATCAGCGCCACAATCTCCCTGGCGGACAAATGGAGCGAAATGTTTTTCAGTGCATGCACTTTGCCGTAATAGGTATTGATATTCTTGACCTTGAGCACGCTGTTAGCCCTCGCCCAGATATGCTGAAATAACTGCCGGATTCTCCTGGATTTCCCGCGGCGTTCCCTCAGCAAGCTTTCTGCCGAGATTAAGCACGATAATCCGGTCACAGATATCCATTACCAGTTCCATGTCATGCTCAACCAGCACCACGGTTACCCCGGCAGCACGGATCTTTCTGATAAGTGCCGCCAGCTCGCCGGTTTCACGGTTATTGAGTCCGGCGGCCGGCTCATCCATCAGCATTATTGACGGGTTGACTGCCATTGCCCGGGCAATCTCCAGAAAACGTCCCCGGCCGAAAGGGAGATTGGAGGCCTTTTGCTCGGCGAGAGTGCTGATGCCGCAGAAATCGAGCCATTCGTATGCCTGCTTTCTGATAAGACGCTCTTCGCGCAGATGCCAGGGCATTTTGGCCATACAGGCCAGAATGCCGCTGCTGCTGCGGGTATGCAGTCCCAGCATGACGTTCTCCAGTACCGTCATGGTGCCGAAAAGTTCTATGTTCTGGAAGGTCCGCACCAGACCCAGGGGAGCGAGCCGTTCCGGCGGCAGATTGGAGATGTCTTTGCCATTCAGCAGCACCGCACCGGCGGTCTGCGTGTAGAGGCCGGTAACGATATTGAACAGCGTCGTTTTGCCGGCGCCGTTCGGACCGATAATGCCGGTAATATCCCCTTTGGCAACGGCAAAAGAGATATCTTCCAGTGCGGTAATGCCGCCGAAACGCTGCGTCAGAGACCTGACCTCAAGCATCGCCGCTCTCCTCTTTGGCCGCTTTTCTGCGCAGGGCAGTCAGAACACCCGGTAAACCCTTTACCAGTCCGCCCGGCATGAACATGGTGATTACTATCAGCAGCAGTCCATAGACAATGATATCGTAATCCTGAAATGCCCGGAGCATCTCCGGCAGTACCGTCAGCAGCGCGGCGCCAAGCAGCGAGCCGTAGATACTGGCAAGCCCGCCGATGATTACCATGGTGACCAGTTCAACAGAAAAATTGAAGCCGAAGGAGGCCGGTGCCACGAAGGTCATGGTATGGGCATACAGGGAGCCGGCAACGGCAGAGAGCCCGGCTGAAAGAGCAAATATCTGCACTTTCAGCAGGCGCGCATTAACCCCCATGACCCGGGCTGCGACCTCGGAGTCGTGGATGGCGCGCAGCGCCCGGCCGATGCGTGAATTAACCAGGTTGAGCGACAGGCCGATGGCAACAAGGGTAAAGGTCCAGATCAGATAGTAATTTCTGAGGTCACTGTCGAAGGAAAAACCGCCGAGACTCAGGTTCGGAATGCCGGAAAGCCCTGACGGCCCACCGGTATGGTCTACCGCTTCATTGAAAATGATGTAGATTATGATGCCGAGGCCGAGCGTCGCCATCGCCAGATAATGGCCTTTAAGCTTGAGAATCGGAAAGCCGACAATGAAGGCCAGCAGGGTAACCAGGGTGGCGGCTGCCAGCATGGCTGCCCACGGGTTGATACTGTAGGTGGCAGTAAGGATGCCGGAAATGTAGGCTCCCAACCCGAAAAAACCTGCATGTCCAAGGGAAATCTGACCGGCGTAACCGAGCAGCAGGTTCAGGGCAAGGGCAAGTATGCTATGGATGCCGACGAAAACCATGACATTAAGCAGGTACCCTTCCTGAATCAACAGCGGCAGCAGCAGGACTATGGCAACCAGCAGCAGGAACTTGACGATCTCACGATAAGCCGACAACACGCTAAACCCGCTCTGTCTGGGCTTTGGTAAACAGCCCCTGCGGTCTGATAAAGAGAATCAGGAGGAGGATGATAAAGGCAATGGCATCCTTGTATCCCGATGATATCAAGCCGGCGCCAAGCGACTCCAGCACGCCGAGAAGCAGCCCGCCGAGTACGGTGCCGATTCCGCCCGACAGACCGCCGATGATGGCGGCACAAAAGCCTTTCAGGCCGAGCATGATGCCTACATCGTACGAGGTCATGGTAAGCGGCGCGACGATGATCCCGGCCAGTGAACCGAGGGCGGAACTGATGGCAAAGGAGAAAAGAACCATTCTTTTGACGTCAATCCCGACCAGACCGGCGGCGCGTCTGTTTACCGCACAGGCGCGCATCGCCTTGCCGGTTATGGTGTACTCGAAAAAGAGCTTGTTGGCGGTGATTGCCAGGGCAGTCAGGGCGAATATCCACAGATGCTGCGGGAGAATGGTGGCGGTGCCGATCAGGATCGGTTCGCTTCCGGAAAAGGCCGGGATGGCATGGGTATCCTTGCCGCCGATCATCATGGTGATGCCGCGGATCAGAATGCTGCCGCCAATGGTTATAATGATAAGCGCCAGCGGCGTCGGTGATTTAAGGGGACGAATGGTAAGCCTCTCAAACAGGACGCCGACCGCTGTTGCTGCAGCTACGGCAAAGAGGATCGCCAAAGGGAGCGGCAGATGGAGCACGTTCAGGGAAAAGAGCGTGAACATGCCGCCAAGCATGACCAGTTCTCCCTGGGCAAAGTTGATAATGTCGGTGGAGTTATAGATTATCGCAAAGCCGATGCCGATCAGCGCGTAAATTGCGCCTGTCGACAAACCAGAAACGAGGTATTGGGCGATCTGATCAGCAAGTTCCATAAAGTCGGTTTCTCAGACTCAAACAGGCAACCCTCCGGCAAAGGAGAGCTGCCTGTGAGTATTCCCATAAAAATAAAGTTATTTAACCAGGGTCCAATCCTTGTTCCTGATCTCCACCAGAACAAAGGCATCCTTGCCGAGACCGGCATGATCAGCGGCAGAGTAGGAGAATATGCCGCCGATGCCGGCAAAATTGGTTGTCTTTTCCAGCTGATCCCTGATTGCCGCCGGAGTATCGGCGCCACGCTCGACAGCGCCCTTGAGCAGCATCACCGCATCCCAGGCATGGCCGCCGAAATGGTCACCCTCTGCCTTGTAGTGATTCTGGTAGTCCTTGACGAATGCCAGCAGGCTCTTTTTCTGTTTGTCACCTGCCGGCAGCACGTCAGAGACGATAACCTTGCCTGACGGCAGCATGATACCGTCGCTGGCATCACCGGCAAGCTCGATGAATTTTTTGGAAGAGACACCGTGGCTCATGAAGAGCGGCAGCTTGATGCCAAGCTGTTTGACATTCTTGGCGACTACCGCCGGGCCGGGATTTGTTCCCCAGCAGATGATGGCCTGGGCCTGACTGCCGCGGATCTTGGTGAGCTGGGATGTCATATCGGTATCCTTCGGGCCGTAGGTCTCATCAACAACAACCTGAATACCGAACTTTTCGGCATGGGCTTTCAGCTGCTCGCGCCCGGAAGAGCCGAAACCGTCCGACACCGTCAGAATGGCAACTTTTGCCAGCTTCTTTTTGTTGAGATATTCATAAATCTTTGCCACGGCCAGTCCGTCGTTCTGGGCGGTCTTGAAGACCCACTTCTTCACCGGGTCGGTGATCTTGCTGCCGGCGGCGCAGGAGATCAGCGGGATACCCTCTTTCTCGACGACCGGGATGACAGCCATCGATTCACCGGTAGTGCTCGGGCCGATAATCGCTACAACCTTGTCCTCCTTGATGAGACGGTTCGCGGCCTGCACTGCCTTGGTGGCATCACCCTGGGTATCATAGACGATAAGCTCAAGCTTTTTACCCTTGACGCCGCCCTTGGCATTAATCTCGTCGACCACCATTTTGGCGCTGTTACGCTCCGGCTCTCCGAGGAAAGACGGCGGGCCGGTTACGGAAAAGAGCGCTCCGATCTTGATAGTCGCCGGAGAAGCGAATGCCAGCGAGGCAGATAGCAGCAGGAGAAAAGTTAGCATTGTTGTCGGTAGAAAACGTTTCATGATAGCACTCCTTTATTTGGCAATTTCCCAGTCACCATTGACAATTTTAACCATCTCGAAAGCGCTCAGGTCCAGACCGTTATGCTCGGTCGGCGACATGCTGTAAATCCCGGAAACAGACACCATTTTTCTGATGCCTTCCAGACCGTCGCGCAGCTGCTCAGGCGCAGAGCCCTTTTTCAGTGCTTCGCTTATCAGCAGGAAAGAGTCGTATGCATAGCCGCCAAAGGTTGAAGCTTCGACGTTATAGGCTTTTCGGTAAGACTGTTCATACTCCTTGAGCAGTTTGTACTGCGGATCGCTCTGCTTCAGCTTGTCGTAGATCGCAAGCTTGCCCGCCGGAAGAATCACCCCTTCGGCATTCTCATTGCCGGCAAGTTCGATATATTTCTTGGAAGCTACGCCATGGCTCTGATAGAGCTGGATCTTGATCCCCAGCTGCTTGACGTTGCGGGTGACGATTGCCGGTCCCGGATTGGTTCCCCAGCAGATGATCGCATCCGCCTTGCTCCCCT
This sequence comes from Deltaproteobacteria bacterium, assembly GCA_017861215.1. GTDB lineage: Bacteria > Desulfobacterota > Desulfuromonadia > Geobacterales > DSM-12255 > VEOV01. Next base: position 6,664 of record JAGFXN010000032.1, read on the forward strand.
TGATTTTGGTCAGCTGCGCCGTCATGTCGGTGTCTTTGGGGCCGTACGTCTCGTCGGCAACAACAGTTATCCCCTTCTTTTTCGCCATATCCTTCAGCTGCTCGCGCCCTGAAGAACCGAATCCATCGGTGACGGTCAGCAGGGCAACACTCTTTTGCTTCTTGGCTGCCATATGGTTGAAGATTTTTTCAGCAGCCACGTGATCGTTTGCCGGGGTCTTGAATACAAACTTCTTCACCGGATCGGTAATCTTGATGCCGGCAGCGCAGGAGATCAGCGGAATCTTTTCTTTCTCGACCACCGGAATCACCGCCATAGTCTCGCCGGTGGTGCTCGGTCCGATAATGACCGACACCTTGTCATTCTTGATCAGCTTGGTGGCAAGCTGCACGGCTTTGGTTGCATCTCCCTGGGTATCATAGACAACAAGTTCCAGCTTGTGACCTCTGAGCCCCCCTTTGGCGTTTGCCTCTTTCACCAGCATTTCCAGTGTGTTCCGCTCCGGCTCACCCAGGAACGATGCCGGCCCGGTCACCGCGAACAGGGCTCCAATCCGCAGTGGCTCAGCAGCAAGAGCCGCCGCTGTAAAAAGGAATGTTACTGTCAGCAGTACTAAAATCTGAAATTTTCTCATCCTGTTAACCTCCTGTTGACTACATGCCGTAAAGACGCTGACCATCGAGAATATTGAATCCCTTTGCCTGCAGGGTTGTGATTGCCTTCTCTGTTTCATCAAAACGGAAGATGATTACGGCGTTTGCACCGCAGCGCTCTACAAAAGCATACATGTATTCGACGTTAATCGCTGCCGCATCAAGCACGTGCAGAATGCTTGCCAGTCCGCCCGGCTGATCAGGTACCTCTACAGCAACCACCTCGGTCTTGCTGACGGTAAAACCCCTCCCCTTCAGCGCGGCAATGGCTTTCTCCCGGTCATTGACAATCAAGCGGAGAATGCCGAAATCGGAGGTGTCGGCCAACGAGAGTGCCCGGATATTCACCCCGGCATCACCTAGGATTGAGCTGACCTCTGCCAGCCGTCCTGATTTGTTTTCAATAAATATCGAAATCTGTTCGACTTTCATGACTCCCCCTTAAAGCTGGCGCTTATCAATAACCCGTTTTGCTTTTCCTTCGCTCCGCTGGATTGCTTTCGGCTCAACCAGTTTGACGCTGCAGGAAACGCCGAGCATATCCTTGATCTCTTTCTCGATCAGTCTGGCCAGCCGCTGCAGAACCTTGATTTCGTCAGAAAAGATCCGTTCATCAACCTCTACCTGAACTTCAAGCGTGTCAAGGTTCTCCTGGCGATCGACAATCAGGAGGTAGTGCGGTTCGACCCCTTCAATGCCGACCAGAATCGACTCGATTTGTGAAGGGAATACATTTACGCCGCGGATGATCAGCATATCGTCCGAACGGCCGCTGAGGCGGGATATCCTGGCGTGAGTCCTGCCGCAAACGCACGGCTCATAGTTGAGGCTGGTAATATCGCGGGTTCGGTACCTGATGAGCGGTATCCCCTGCTTGGTGATGGTCGTAATGACCAGTTCACCCTTCTCGCCGGCAGGGAGAACTTCACCGGTAACCGGGTCGATGATCTCGGGAATGAAATGATCCTCCCAGATGTGCAGGCCGCTTTTGCCTTCAAAGCACTCCTGGGCAACACCCGGTCCCATGATCTCGGAAAGGCCGTATATGTCGAGGGCTGTCAGATTCAGTTTCTCTTCAATCTCCAGGCGCATCGCCTCCGACCAGGGCTCAGCCCCGAAGATGCCGACGCGCAGCTTCAGCTTACGGAAATCGACACCCGCAGCCAGTGCCTCTTCAGCCATAAAGAGGGAGTAGGACGGGGTGCAGGTGAGAATGGTGGAGCCGAAATCCTGCATGATCATCAACTGGCGGGCGGTATTGCCGCCGGAGATGGGGATGACCGAGGCGCCGAGACGCTCCGCACCGTTATGAACGCCGAGGCCACCGGTAAAGAGTCCGTAGCCGTAGGCGTTGTGGATAATATCCCCCTTGTGGGCACCGGCAGTAACCAGGGTTCTTGCCATCAGGTCGGCCCAGTTTTCTATATCCTTTCTGGTATAGCCGACGACGGTCGGTTTGCCGGTCGTGCCGCTGGAAGCGTGAATCCTGACAATTTCCTCCATCGGTGCTGCAAACAGAGCGTACGGATAGGAATCACGCATATCCTGCTTGGTGGTGAACGGCAGTCGCTGCAGGTCGGCAAGCGTGCACACTGATGCGGGAGTAATGCCTGCCTTGTCAAGAGAAGAACGGTAAAACGGCACGTTACGATAGACTGTCTCGACTGTTGCTTGAAGCCTCTTCAGCTGCAGCGCTTCCAGAGCGATGCGCGGCAGCGTTTCAAACTCTTCGTTAAAATAGGTAGCCAACAGCGCCTCCTGATCCTGATAAACAGGATAAGTACTAAAGTGTACGTCCAGCCTGAAAAGCACGCAGATTTAACTCCAGAGCCTTGGCCGGCACCATTTTGGCAACCGCCTGCTGCCAGACGGAGACCTCTATCTGCAGATGCCTGGAGACGGCGCCCAGCAGCACCGTATTGGCCACGCGCGGATTGCCTGTTTCCGTAGCGATCTTCAGCCCGTCGATAAGGGTGAAGTCGTTGAACCTTGCGGCGATTTTCTCCGGGAGATCGTCGGGATAGCGCTCCTGCCCGAGCAGTACCGACGGCGGCTGAATGCGGAAATCGTTGGCAATGACCTTGGCCCCGGGACGGAGCAGGTTGAGGTAGCGGTAGGTTTCCAGCAGCTCGAAGCCGAAGAGGATATCCCCCTCCCCTTCAGGCACCACCGGGGAGAAGACCTCTGTGCCGAAGCGGACGTGGGAAACGACACTGCCGCCGCGTTGCGACATGCCATGGATTTCACTTTTCTTCACGTCAAAGCCGGCATGCATGCACGCTTCGGCAAGAATCTCGGAAGCAAGCAGAATGCCCTGCCCGCCGACACCTGTCAGCAGAATATTGGTTACCGGAGTACTCATTGATTATTGTACCTGCCTTATTGCGTTGAACTTGCAGAGCTGCAGGCACAACTTGCAGCCGGTGCAGAGGAGCGGATCAATGCTCGCCTTCCCTTTTTTACCGTCCGGCTCCGGCAGCCACTCGATTGCCGGACAGCCGATACGGAGACAGGCCTTGCAGCCGGTACAGTCATTTTCGTCAACAGCCAGCAGCGCAGCCTTGGCAAAACGCTCGTCACCCTTGATGAGGCAGCAGGGCCTGTTGGTAATGATTACCGAAGGCTCGGGCCGGGCCATTTCCTCAGCGAGCACAGCCGTGGCGGCGTCAAGGTCATACGGGTCGACAATTCTGACGTGGCGGATACCGAGAGCGTGACAGAGCTGCGGAATGTTCACCTGGGGTGCTTCGACGCCTGCCAGGGTAAAGCCCGAGGCCGGGTTTTCCTGCCTGCCGGTCATGGCGGTAATTCTGTTGTCGAGGATGATTACCGTTGCCGGCGCCTTGTTGTAGGCCATCTCCATCAGCGAATTGACGCCGGTGTGGAGAAAGGTGGAATCGCCGATGACCGCCACTACCCGGCGCTGCTCTGCCGGCGGCAGCGCTCTGACTATCCCGGAGGCGTTGCTGATCGACGCCCCCATGCAGACGCAGGTATCCATGGCATTGAGCGGCGGCATGAAACCGAGGGTGTAGCAGCCGATATCGCCGGTCACATAGGCGTTGGCCTTGTTGAGGAGGTAGAAAATTCCCCGGTGCGGACAGCCGGGGCACATGTTCGGCGGCCGCGGGATCAGTTTTTCCGCAGCAGCGGCTGTTGCCGGCAGTTGAGGAATGATGCCGGCACCGGCAAAAGCAGCCCGAATCCTTTCCGGAGACAGTTCACCGCAGATTGGAATAATTTCCTTGCCCGTGGCAGCGATCCCCATGGCCCGGACCTGCTCTTCGATAAAAGGGTCAAGCTCTTCCACCACAAACAGTTGCTGTACCGTTGCAGCAAAGTCACGTATCTTCTGCTTCGGCAACGGATAGACCATGCCGAGCTTGAGCGTGGACGCGTCGGGAAGAGCTTCACGTACATACTGATAGGTGACGCCGGTGCAGATAATGCCGATATCGGCAGAGCGGAGTTCACTGCGGTTGATCGCCCAGCTGTCGCCGTAAGCAGCCAGATCGACTATCCGCTTTTCGACCAGAGGATGCCGGATCCGGGCATTGCCGGGAAGCATGACCAGTTTCGGCGGGTTTTTCACCAGCTTCGGCTCAGGAAGCCCTGTCACCGGTTCATCAAGAGTGACAATCGATTTACCGTGAGAAATGCGGGTACAGCTGCGGATCATTACCGGCGTGTCAAATGTTTCGGATAACTCAAAGGCAAGGCGGGTAAAATCCTTGCACTCCTGGGAATCAGCCGGTTCAAGCATCGGGATTTTGGCAAATTTGGCGTAATTACGGCTGTCCTGCTCGTTCTGAGAAGAGTGCATCTCCGGGTCGTCAGCAGCAATCAGCACCAGACCGCCACCGACCCCGGTGTAGGAAAGAGTGAAAAGCGGGTCTGCAGCGACATTCACGCCGACATGCTTCATACAGGCGATAGCGCGGGCGCCGCCGAATGAGGCGCCGATAACCACTTCGAGAGCAACTTTTTCGTTGGGAGCCCAGGAAGAGTCGATACTGCGGTAATTGGTGATATTTTCGAGGATCTCGGTTGAGGGGGTGCCGGGATAGGCGCTTGCCACTTTAACACCGGCTTCAAAGGCTCCACGGGCAATGGCCTCGTTACCGGAGAGAATCTCTTTCATCATTACTGTCCTTCAA
>JAGFXN010000211.1 GCA_017861215.1 Deltaproteobacteria bacterium
AGACTCACCTCTCCCCCGCACACTGTCCGTTTTCTCCTCTCCGCCGAGGTAAGCTGCATTTACAAGCGGCACGGCGCGGTCCGCAAAGTCCACAACCTCCTCTACGTGCCTGATTTTACTGCTGCGGAACGGGTCAACCGGCGGCTCGCCGCCATCGGCAACATCACCGCGGACGGCCGCCCGATTCTCGGCCTAGACAGCCGGGACCTGCTGGCAATAATGCTGGAAGAGGCGCCTGAAGGGTTTCTGGTCCCCGCCCATATCTGGACCCCCTGGTTTTCGATCTTCGGCTCCCGCTCCGGGTTCGATTCACTTGAGGAGTGTTTCGGCGATCTGACGCCCCATATCTTCGCCCTGGAGACCGGGCTTTCATCCGACCCTGCCATGAACCGGCTGATATCGTCATTGGACAGCTGTGCCCTCATTTCCAATTCGGACTGCCACTCTCCGGGCAAACTCGGCCGGGAGGCAAACCTTTTTTCTGCCGGCTTTGATTTTTTCTCTTTGCGTGATGCTCTGCGGGCGAACAGCCGGCATGGTTTTCGCGGCACGGTGGAGTTTTTCCCCGAAGAGGGGAAGTACCATGCGGACGGTCACAGCGACTGCCGGGTCTGCCTCGACCCGCCTGAAACCCGCAGGTTCGGCGGCATCTGCCCGGTCTGCCGCCGGCCGCTGACGGTAGGGGTGCAGTACCGGGTAATGGAGCTGGCAGACCGGCGGGAACCGTTTTTCCCGGAGAACGCTCCGGAGGTTTTCAGCCTGATACCGCTGCAGGAGATTCTGGGCGAACTGCTTGGCTGCGGCCCGCTAACCAAAGGGGTGCTGCGCCACTATGCCACAGCGCTCGCCATCTTCGGTTCCGAGTTCGAACTGTTGCTGCGGACGCCGCTTGCGGATATCGAGCGGCACGCACCGCTGCTGGCAGAGGCGATACGCCGCATCAGAAGCGGCAGAGTCATCCGCCAGTCGGGATATGACGGCAGGTACGGAGTTATCAGGGCGTTTGCCGACGGAGAGCTTGGCAGCGCCAAAGGGAGAGCAGCGCTGTTTTCCAGGTGAACTTTCGCCAGGGAGGGTTCTTGCATGAATCTGTTCGGAAGGAAGCGGGTTAAAAAACATGGTATACTGCTGGAGAACTTTCTTGACGGGGAGCAGCACTGCCGGAATTGTGACGCAGCCTGCTGCCGTGGCTTCCCGACGGTAGAGCTTACTGCCGGAGAGTACGCCACGCTGGAAAATCTTGGCGCGGCCAGACTGCAGTTCCTGCTTGACGGCCGTTACTACCTGGAAATCGAAAACGGCTGCGAGTTTCTTGTCGATAACCGCTGCGCCATCTATGGACAGCGACCTTCGATCTGCCGCCGGTTTACCTGCCGGGATATGTGAGAATGGAGAAAAGATCATGGCGAAACAGTGGAAAAGAGTTTTGCTCGCCGGTGCGGCAGTTTTTCTGCTTATTCAATTGCTACCGTATGGCAGAAACCATATAAACCCTTCGGTACGACTGGAACCGTTGTGGGATTCGCCTGTTACCAGGGCACTCGCCAAACGCGCCTGCTTCAACTGTCACAGCAATGAAACCGCGTGGCCCTGGTATGCCAGCATTGCACCGGGATCGTGGCTGGTCTACCACGATGTGACTGCCGGCCGCAAAACACTGAACTTCTCCCATTGGCAGGCAGGAAAAAGAGCCGGCGAGGATGCTGCTGCCGTGGCTCACCAGATCAATACAGGCGCGATGCCGCCGTTCCGCTATGTTCTCGTCCATTCCGAAGCGAAGCTGTCTGCTGCCGAAAAGAAGCAGTTGCTTGACGGCCTGCAGAGCACCTTCAATCGTTCCGTGTTACGTATCACCCAATAGAGGCAGGGACATATGCTCCGGGATGTGCAGGTAACGCCGCTAAGGGCATGGCTGCTGCTTACAACCTGCACAGTAGACGCAATGCACTGTCTGGCCAGATGTCATCACCCCAGCCACGCCGCCGGCAACGCCTCCAGCCACCCCAGCCTCTCAACTACCCCTTTGAACAGCCCGTCCAGTGGAGCCGTCACCATCATCTGCCTGCCGTCGGCAGGGTGGCGGAAGGTCAGCTCCGCGGCATGGAGGAGCAGCCGTCTGCAGGAGAGTTCCTCGCGAAAAAAGCGGTTGTGGCGGCCTTCGCCGTAATCGACATCGCCGATGAGCGGATGGAAGATATGCTTGAAGTGCCGCCGTATCTGGTTACGCCGTCCGGTCCGGGGTGATGCCGCCACCAGTGAGTAGCGGCTGGTGGGGTAGCGGCCCACCGCAAAGGGGAGCTCCGCCGTGGCGAGCCGCCGGTAGACGGTGACGGCGGACTGGGGCTCTTTCCCCGGCTGGCGGTAGGGATCGCGGCGGTCCTGCTCCTCCAGCAGCGGATAGTCGATAATCCCCTCCGCCGGCGTGATGCCCCGGACAACTGCCAGATAGCCCTTTGCCATGGCACCGGCCGTAAAGGCTGCGGTCAACCGCGCCGCGGCAGCCGGGTTCAGGGCAAAGAGGAGCAGGCCGGAGGTCGGCTTGTCGAGGCGATGCACCGGGTACACCCGCTGCCCCAGCAGGTCACGCGCCAGTTGCAGGGCGAAGCGGGTTTCACCGGCAGCAATGTAGCTGCGGTGCACCAGCAGCCCGGCGGGCTTGCCGAAGACGGCGATGTGTTCGTCCCGGAAGAGGAGGGTCAGAGGCTCCAGCCCTGCAGGGTCTGCAGATGATGAAAAGTGGCTGTTCGTTTGCAGGCCGGTTACCTCAATAACTTCTTCAGCAGCCATGCCATGTTTTTCCCCAGGTCGGCCATGGTTTTCAGCCCTTCCTCGTCCTGCTCCACCTCGCCGGCATTCCTGCCGATGCCGATGTTCCAGTAGGAGGAGCCGGGGATGATCATCTCGCTGATGAGAAAAAAGTGGTTGATGGAATCGAAGGCGTGGATGGCGCCGCCGCGGCGTACCGCAATCACTGCCGCCCCCGCCTTGCGGCGGTAGAGATTGGCATTGGCTTTAGCCACCATCCCGGCCCGGTCGATGAACGCCTTGGTTTCCGCGGAGATGTCGGCAAAATAGGTTGGTGACGCAATGATGATGCCTTCAGCCGCCACTATTTTAGCGATGCAGTCGTTCACCACATCGCCCGTTTCGGTGCTGACAGCACAGCGCTGGTCCTTGCTGCCGAAGCATTGGTAGCAGGCGGTGCAGCCGCGGATTACTTCGCCGCTGAACTGCACCAGCTCGGTGGCAATCCCCTCTTTTTCCAGTTCTGCAAAAACCTTGCGGATGAGAATGGCGGTGTTGCCGTCCTTGCGGGCGCTGCCGTTGAAGGCGACTACTTTCATGGTATTGCTCCTTTTCAGAATAACTAAAGGCACAAACCTTTGGACCTCACAAACCTTTGAACCGCCCGCTCCCTGCGGTCGCTCAAGCCGCAAAGGACGCAAAGTTACGCAAAGAAAATACAAAAAGGGGTTAAATTCAAAAGTCTTCAGGTTTTCTTTGCGTTTCCTTTGCGCTCTTTGCGTCTTTGCGGTTCAAAGGTTTGAGTGGTTCAAGGTTTTGTACTGTTCAAAGGTTTGTGCGCTTCAAAGGTTTTCGGCTTAAAATGGATAGCCTACCCCGATAAACACCGCCGCTCGGCGCTCTC
>JAGFXN010000033.1 GCA_017861215.1 Deltaproteobacteria bacterium
CCATCGAGTGTTACCCGTGATAGTGTGTAACCTGCTGCCGGTGTCACCGTGAATTCGCCGCTGTTTACTCCTGCCGGGTAGGAGATGTTGCCGGAGGGATTGATCGTCCCCTGTCCTGACAGCGGCGAGGTCTTGGCATTTACATACCAGGCGTTGGCAAAGGCAGGCAACATGAGGAGGACGATGAATATCACGAATAATTTTCTGAACATAGAGACTCTCCTTCAACCCCGGCGAATAGCCAATTTTATTCAAAAAATGTGCCATTCCACTCGCAGCAGACATGGCGGACAGGTGCCCCTGACGGCTCAACCTTTGCTGCACCTAACTAACATCAGATTATTAAATTATATGCACGTAGCGTGGCGGGGAAAAGATTTGTGCAATCATTGTTTCTGGATGAAACAAATATGATTAAGCCCGGATAGACCGTCTCATTATCAGTTAAATAACACGGGGAAAGACCGTTTGTACTTGTCAATTGCCGTAATGTCGAGTTTCACGGTCTTTCTTCTTATCTTTGCATCAAGCACCCGCTGACGGGTCAAACTGCAAAGCCGGCCAACAAGCTCTGCCGGTAAGTGGCGCACTTCCCTTGAATTTGACGCCGCAGAGTCAACCTATTTCTTGGTAACTTCAAGGTTATGCTCTATGATGCCCGAACGAATCATGCCGTTATCACGGAATGATTTCCGTTTTTATCACACAAATTCCAACTACTATATCCAGAGCTTCTCAAAGTTCACAATCACCGGGCGAGAAAAGTTTTGTGTCACCTGGAATTGGTCGTGTTTCGGCTTTACGTTTCTATGGATGCTGTACAGAAAGATGTATTTTCTCTCAATAATCACTTTTGTCGTGTTCTGCCTGCCCGGAATCAATATCCTGCTGCACATTGGAGCAGGAATCGCCGGCAATTACCTTTATTACAAGCATGTGAAAGAGAAGATACTTGAAATACGGGCAACCCAATCATCACCAAATTATGTTCCGGTGCTGCAGGAGATTGGTGGCGTCAATCAGTGGGTTATTACCTTGGGACTCATCGTCTGCATTGTAATGGCACTTCTCTTTGCGGTCTTCTTCTCGGCAATCATGACATCAATGGGGCATTATACGGGTATTACCATATAGGTTGCTGCAAGCGGGTGCGGCACTGAATAGTGCTATTCATGCAGATGATCAGCTGTTTATGGGATGGTGCCGCCTCTTGTTTCATTTTCATTGCACATGCAGTGCTCGCCGGAGCAGGCAGGCGTATTATGCCATCACCTGAGACTTTTTATTCATTTTGCGGTACAGAGGCAGAAATCGATCTTGAGTGATGCCCCGAAAAGTGTCGGGAGTGCCGGTACCCTTAACAGGCGAACCAGCTTTATGAATACTTGTGCCTGTCAAGAATACTCACCGCAATATCAGAGGTACCGATCCTGGTGACATGGTAATTAAAGCCGTCAGGGTGCGTTTTCTGATCGTCATAAAAATATATCACGCATTCATCGCCGATTTTAACCTCTGGGGGTGAATCATCAAAATGCACATCCATAGCCACGATGGACAGGTTTTTGATGGTTGCCGGATACGATGCACCATTCCAATGCAATTGGCATGTCTTGTTGCAATCAAGTCTTGCATTACATCTATTGTTTTGCATGACGCACCTTCATTACATTAGAATAATTTTATTCAAGTCTATTCCCGTATCCCCTTTTGTCAATATAGAGCCGTTAAAAAACCGGGAAACCTGACAGGGAACCCGGCTTTTTTCGTTGCATTTTCCACTGGCAGACATCAACAAGTATGAACAGGGTATGATTGTAACCAGCTGAAAAAGGAACAGGGAGTCAGCCACTGGCTAACCCCCTGTTATTCTTGTCGCGCTTGGAAGGATTCGAACTCCGACCTACGGATTCGTAGAGCAAAAGCAGGCGGCTGAAAGTTTTGCATGCTGCCTGAAGTGGCTGAGGTTATATGATGATTCATAGGACGGGAGCGGGAGAGTCTTGCATGTAATTCTCCTGCCCCGTTCCTGAATGTAGCACATTTTCCCAGGTTATCGCTTGCAACTTCCACAGGCAGTCAGGGGCTGAACGCCGCCGCTAATGGAAAGGATCGGTGTCAGTTTAAGCTATTTGGTTGACTCTTGCTGCTTGCCTGTATCCCCGGTCTCCTCCGAAGCTGAAGGTTGGGGACGAGACGCGGAAATATTGGCAAGGATTAAAGGTTTCATCAAATCATAAGCAGTAAGACCCTTGCCTTCTGCCGAATCTGAAAGGATGAGTTCCCAGAGGAGTCTGCCAGTGGCAACCTCGACCATCTTGGCGGTGACGGAAACAGTACAGCGGTTCGTGTCGGGCGAGTAAAGGACAGGTGTACAAGAGAATGCATTGACACTGCCGAAAACCAGCGTCGTCAGATTCTTTGCCAGTAGGGCGCTGCGCACCTCGTCATTCAGGCCGTAATCATAAAACTTATCCTGGCTTGCTACAGTGGTGGTAAAGCTGCTGTCTATGACTGTGTATCCATTTATAATCAGCTTCTGCGCCACCCAATTGGCGGCTTGCTGTCCCATCGGCCCCTTGACGACGGAAGAAAACGGCATCAACGCCACGGTTCTGGCCACTGGGGGTTCAATCTGGGGATATTTTTGAAAGGAAGCGCAACCGAGCAAGGAAATACAGAGCAAAAGTGCACACATGACGAGTCTCATCAAAGAAACCTCCTTACTCCGGCGTGAATAATGTACAAAGTAGTAGTGGTGAAAAGCCTACCACTCAGGACTTATCTTCGTCAATGCTATTTCTTCCAGCAATAGGCAGGCTGACCTGCCCCAGATTAGAGAGCCTCTTCAGAAATGGGGATGGTTTTTTATCCCCTTTCCCATCACCTGTTACTCATGCGTTACCCGCAAAGGAGTTGAACAACAAAAGGTCTACAGCATGAACTGTAACTACCTGTTATTATTGGCGCGCCTGGAGAGATTCAAACTCCCGACCTATGGATTCGTAGAGTAGTCACTGTTCTTCAAGGCTGGGGTTGTGTTCTGAATGTAGGTCATATGGGTAGAGGGTAATAAACAGGCTGGCCAGATAGATCCCGGTCAGCCTTTGTTAGTGATATTGCAGTTCGAGCCTAGTCATCTCATTCATCTCCAGCCATCAAGTCTGTATGATGCATTTTAGGATGGTCAAGATAGCCAATCCACGGAGCGACGACTAATGCGATCAATCCGGCTATAAAAATCATCATAAATACTGACATGGCCCACACCCCCTTTAACTGACTTGATATGCTTCTCTATATTCATATTATAATATTATTGCGAGCGGAGAGCTATACAAATTTCATAGGGGAGGGTCAGTGGCATGATTGATGATTCTGGTTTAGGTTCTGGCTTAGAGTCAGTCCTACAGATATTCCTCTATATGCCATTACGCGCTTGTAGCTCAACAGGTGAGCTACGCGAGGCTATGCAACAGGTTTTGCCGTAGGCATATCTGTTATGCCGAGATAGTAGCAACGGACTACAATATTAGATCATCTGTGTCAAGATCTGCGTCAGAAGACAAAAAAAGAGGGCTAGCTGTGAGCTAACCCCCTGAAAAGTTTGGCGCGCTTGGAGGGATTCGAACCCCCGACCTACGGATTCGTAGTCCGTTGCTCTATCCAGCTGAGCTACAAGCGCGTAATTAATGGCAATTATTCTGTTTTTATTGACTTTTACACCCAGTTGCCAGTAATCTGGCAACACAAGAACGATATAAATATCAGACTGTTCACGTAATTGCAATACTTTTTCGGACTGCTGCCGGAGCCTCCAGATGGGTTACCTCTCTTTTAATCTGCAGATAGAAGGCAAAGCTATCATTGTCATCGGCGGGGGAACGGTTGCCGAGCGGAAAGTTGCCAACATACTTGCTGCCGGGGCAAAGCTGACCGTAATCTCACCGACCGTAACCCATGAATTGCAAAGACTTCGGGATTCAGGAAAGATCCGGCATTCCTCCAGAAAATTCCAGCCTGGTGACTCTGCAGAAGCATTCATGGTTATTGCGGCGACCAACGACCATGCAGCCAACAGGGCAGTTGCTGCCGAGGCAGCATCCCTGGGGATACTGGCTGAGATCACCGACAATCCAGCCGCGGGGAATGTTACCTCGCCGGCCGTCATCAGACAGGGTGATCTTTCCATCGCCATCTCCACCAACAACATGGCACCGGCGCTGTCAGCGGCCATAAAAAAAGAGCTGACGCCGCTTTTTGGTCCGGAATATGCGAAAAGCGTGCGCCTGCTCGGCAGTATCCGTGAAAAGCTGTTGACTGAAGGTGCCGCCACTACGTACAATACGAAGGTTTTAAGAGACCTTGCCGAAAAGCTCCCGGCACTTTTTGCATCCGGAGCAGAGGGCGAGATTGATAGACTTCTACAGAAACACCTGGGTGCCGACTACGGTCTTGCATCCTTTGAGTCGGCAACCGGGGAGAATCAATGAACGCCTCTCTTTTTTATAGCACCTTCGCTGCCTACCTGGCGGCAACAGTCTGCTACCTTTTTGTCATCCATATACTCTTCACTCTCAACCGCTACCTCGAGTCGGGGCATACGCCGATAACCAACCTGCACGAATCGCTCTCCTTCTTCAGCATGGCGGTAGTAGGGGTGTTCATCTTTATTGAACGGCGCTTCAAGATGCTGGTGCTCGGCTCCTTCGTCACCCCGGTCGCGCTCCTCCTGATGGCTGTCTCCGCTCTCTTCCCGGCAGCCATTGTCCCGCTCAATCCGGCGCTAAAAAGTAAATGGCTCGTTCTGCATACTGTTGTCGCCTTTCTCGGTTATGCCTGTTTTGCCGTGGCTTTCGGCGCGGCGATCATCTATCTGATGCAGGAGCGGTTTCTCAAGCGGAAGAAGTTGGGTGGCTTGTTCCAGAAACTGCCTTCTCTCAATACTCTGGACGATATCAACTATCGCTGCCTGACTTTCGGCTTTCCACTCCTGACGGTAGCCATCATTTCCGGTGCAATCTGGGCGGAAACGGCTTGGGGAACCTACTGGAGCTGGGATCCGAAGGAAACCTGGTCGCTCATCACCTGGTTCGTGTACGCCGCACTGCTGCACGGCCGACTGACAACCGGCTGGCGGGGGAAGAAAGCCGCCATCCTTTCCATCATCGGCTTCTTTGTCATGCTGTTTACTTTCCTCGGGGTAAATCTTTTGATGACCGGTCTTCACACCTACAAATAATGGATTTTTTTCATAAAGACCCCTCTTGTCTTGAGGCACTATTGATATGAACATAGTTGTAGTCGGGCTTTCACATAAAACCGCAGCGGTAGAGATCAGGGAGAAGATCGCCTTCTCTCCCACCCAGATGGAGAAGCCGCTCGACATGCTGGTTGCGCTGGACGGCATTACTGAAGGAGTGATCGTTTCCACCTGTAACCGTGTCGAGGTGTACGTAACCACGCGCGATATTGCCGGCGGCATCGCCAGGGTCAAGCGCTTCCTTGCCGATTATCACGACTTCCCCCTCGACACACTTGATCATCACCTCTACTCGCTGCATGGCGAGGATGCGATCCGCCATGTCTTCCGGGTCGCCTCAAGCCTTGACTCCATGGTAGTGGGTGAACCGCAGATTCTGGGACAGATCAAGACCTCCTACGGCTACGCCGCCGAGTACCGGTCTTCCGGCATCATTCTCAACCGCTTCCTGCACAAGGCGTTTTCCGTTGCCAAGCGGGTGCGCACCGAAACGAAGATCGCCTCTTCTGCCGTATCGGTAGCCTTTGCCGCCGTGGAGCTGGCCAGAAAGATTTTCAGCGATCTTGGCGATAAGACCGTCATGCTCATCGGCGCCGGCGAGATGTGCGAACTTGCCGCCAAGCACTTTCTCAACAACGGCGTCCGGGGGCTGATGGTCACCAACCGGACCTTTGAGCGGGCGGAAAAACTTGCCGAGGAATTCGACGGCAAGGCTGTCCGTTTTGACGAACTCTTTGAACAGCTGCACAAGGCTGACATCATTCTCTCTTCCACCGGTGCACCGCATACGATTATCGGCGCCCGCGATCTGGATGAGGTCATGCGCCGCCGCAGGCAGAAGCCGATGTTCTTCATCGATATTGCCATTCCGCGGGATATTGACCCTGCTGTCAACGATGTGGAAAACGTGTACCTGTATACGGTTGACGACCTCCAGGAGGTGGTTTCAGCCAATCTCCAGCAGCGCAATGAAGAGGCAAAGAAGGCGGAAGAAATAGTAAACCAGGAGATCGGCCAGTTCTTCAAGTGGCTCTCTTCGCTGGAAGTCACGCCGACTATTGTCGCCCTGCGCAGCAAATTTGACGAGGTGCGTCGCGCCGAACTGGAAAAAACTCTCGCGAACTGGAAAGACATCCCGCCGGACGGTCAGAAAAAACTTGAAGCCCTGACCAATGCCATCATGAACAAGCTGCTGCATCCGCCGACCGCGCTCCTGAAGAAGGCCGGACAGGGCGGCCGGACAGACCTTTATGTCGATGCCCTGCGGACAATTTTCGAACTGGAGATCGGCGGCGTTCCCAACGAGGAACTGGGCGAACTGGAAGAATAACAAAAACAGGCACTGGGCTCTGGGCTCTGGGCTTTGGGTGTAAATAAACCTAGAGCCCAGAGCCTAGCGCCTAGAGCCATTATAAAAGGAGTTTTTATGGCACTGAAGCAGCTGAGAATCGGCACCCGGGCAAGCCAGCTCGCACTCTGGCAGGCAAACTGGGTAAAAGCGGAGCTGGAAAAGAGATACCCGGAGATGGAGGTAACTCTTACGAAGATAAAAACCATCGGTGACAAGATTCTTGATGTCCCTTTGGCCCAGGTCGGCGGCAAAGGTCTTTTTGTCAAGGAGATTGAGGAGGCGATGCTCCGCGGCGAGATTGATATTGCCGTGCACAGCATGAAGGATGTGCCGACCGACTTTCCGGAAGGACTGGGTCTCTACTGCATCACCGAGCGGGAAGATCCGCGTGATGCGGTCATCTCCAACGGGGTAAAATTTGCCGACCTGCCAAAGGGTGCCAAGATCGGCACTTCCGCGCTACGCCGGCAGGCGCAGCTGCTGAAAGCCCGTCCGGACCTGCAGATGGTCATGATTCGCGGCAATGTCGAGACAAGGATGAATAAACTGAAGACGGAAGGGCTTGACGCGGTCATTCTGGCTGCCGCCGGACTCAACCGGCTTGGCTTTGCCGACAGGATAACGGAACTCCTGCCGACAGAGCTCTCTCTCCCTGCCATCGGTCAAGGAGCGCTGGGCATCGAGTGCAATCTGAGCAATGAAGCCGTCAAGGAGACTATCGCCTTTTTCAACCATCCCGGGACAAGCTATGCGGTGCGCGCCGAGCGCGCCCTGCTGAAGCGCTGCGAAGGCGGCTGCCAGGTTCCCATCGCCGCCTTTGGCGAAGTAAGCGGCGACCAGATGAAGCTGACCGGCTTCATTGCTTCGGTAGACGGCAAGAGAACTCTCAAGGAGAGCATTATCGGCCCGGTCCACTCCTGTGAACATCTCGGCTGCGAACTGGCAGAAAGGCTGCTCCGTAACGGCGGCAAAGAGATTCTGGAAGAGGTGTATCAGCGCGAAATCGGCGCTTGACCGCCCTGCCGGAAAAGGCCTGAAACGCCGCCGTATCGGCGGCGTTTTCATTTGATGTATTCTTCGCTAGGAGTCTGTCTGACTTAGAAAATCAAAGCGAAAATTCGGCTGAGGGAGGACAGTTTTGTCGATTTTGCCGGTCAATAGTTGTTCTATTGACCAAGAAAGCGGCGAAGTATGGACCGATCAGACGGATTTGCAGCAGATTTATCCTAAGTCAGACAGCCTCCTAGGCAGCCTTTTCGGCAATTACCATTGACAGGGAAACGATGAAATATTCTAAAGTCAACATGACAGCGCTTGGGTATGAACTGGCACCGGTGGTAATTACCTCTGCTGAACTGGAAAGCCGTCTGGAGCCTCTCTATAAAGCCCTCCGTTTTGCTCCCGGGCAGCTGCAGGCTCTCACCGGCATCCGCGAAAGACGCTGGTGGGAACCGGGATACCCCCTTTCCCGCGGGGCAGCTGCAGCCGGCCAGAAGGCGCTGGATAGCGCCGGGATAAAAGCGGCGGATATAGGTACGCTCATTTATGCCGGCGTATGCCGGGAACAGTTCGAACCGGCAACAGCCTGTCGGGTCGCGGCGAATCTCGGCATCGGCAACGATGCCGCTATTTTCGACATCTCCAATGCCTGCCTTGGTGTTCTGAACGGCATTCTGGAGATTGCCAACCGGATTGAACTCGGCCAGATCCGCGCCGGGCTTGTCGTTTCCTGTGAGAGCGCCCGGGAGATCAACGACATCATGATTGCCAGGATGCTTGCCGAAAAAAACATGGGGCAGTTTGCAGCGGCCGTCGCCACTCTTACCGGCGGTTCCGGAGCTGTGGCGGTGCTGCTTACCGACGGTACCTTTCCAGAGAGCAGCGGCCACCGCCTGCTGGGCGGAGTTACCAGGGCAGCGCCTGAGCACAATAACCTCTGCCTCTGGGGGGTAACCCCGGATGGCAGCGGCAAATACGTGCAGCAGATGTCTACCGATGCTGTCAACGTGATGAACTTCGGCGTAGAGCTTGGCAGGCGCACCTGGGCGGCGTTCCTGCCCGAGGTCGGCTGGCAGGGGCGTGAAGTTGACCGGGTGGTCTGCCATCAGGTCGGCTCCGCTCATCAAAGCGCTATTCTCAAGACCCTGGGGATTCCGGTCGAGAAGGATTTCACCACTTTCGAATACCTCGGCAATATGGGAACGGTTTCTTTGCCGCTGACCCTTGCCATTGCCGCGGAGCGGGAGGAGATTCTTGCTGGCGAGCGGGTCGGGCTGCTGGGAATCGGCAGTGGGTTGAACTGCCTGATGCTCGGAGTCGAGTGGTAAGAGTGGGCAACGCCATATTTGAGCGCTAACTTCGTTGGCTTGTCGGCAGCTTCCTCGACGTACCTGACGGTACGCCTGCGTCGCTCCCTCCAAGCCGCCTTGTTATCATCTCAAATCTGACGTTGCTGCGACAGCAGATGTAACACTACGACTGAATTCAGGAGCATCAATCTGAAAATCACTGCTGAACTGAGAACCGAATACCCCTTCACCGGCAGATATTTCGACCTTGACGGGCTCAAATACCACTATCTTGACGAGGGCAGCGGCCCGCCGGTGGTGATGGTGCATGGCAACCCGTCCTGGTCTTTCTATTACCGCAACCTGGTAAAAGCCCTTGCCGCCGGCCATCGCTGCATCGTGCCTGATCATATCGGCTGCGGATTTTCCGACAAGCCCGGCGATGATTGTTACGACTATACCCTTGCCAGGCGGATTGACGATCTTGAGCGTTTGCTTGATCATCTTGACCTGACCGGCAAGATCACTCTAGTGGTGCATGACTGGGGGGGGATGATCGGCATGAGCTGGGCGGCCCGTCATCCGGACAGGATTGCCAGACTCGTGATCCTCAACACCGCCGCCTTCCCCCTGCCAGCAGCCAAAGCGTTCCCCCTGGCGCTCAGAATCTGTCGTGACACCTTCATCGGCACCCTGCTGGTGCGCGGCCTGAACGCCTTTGCCGTCGGCGCTTCGCTGGTCGGCTGCAAGATCAATCCGCTGCCGGCCAAACTGCGCCGGCTCTACTGCCTCCCCTACGACACCTGGGCGAACCGCATCGCCACCCTCCGTTTCATCCAGGACATACCGCTGACAGCCGGTGACAAGGGATACGACATCGTCAGCGGCACCTCGGCAGCGCTTGCCCGGTTCCGTAAACTGCCGATGATGATTCTCTGGGGTGAGCAGGACTTTGTTTTTGACCGACATTTTCTTGATGAGTGGCAGAGACGTTTCCCGGAAGCGGAAATTCACTCCTGGAAAGATGGCGGGCATTACATTCTTGAAGATGTGCAGGCAGAGGCAATCCCTCTCATTACCGCCTTCCTGAAAAGAACCGGCGCTTGAAACGGAAAAATTATTCCGAGTCATCGCCAGCCAACAAAATACCCCGCAGCTTGCTGCGGGGTATTTACCATCATGCCTCGATTGCCCTCACTTTTATTTCACTTCCCGGCTACCCCCCTCTCACAAGCGCTCAGGTGGTCCCAGAGGGTTAATTTCTCTTCTATGGCCCGCGAGGAATAGTTCCAGATGTTGTAGTGCTGCAGGCCGAGAACGACGAGGCCGGAGACGAACACAAAGTCGAAATGGGCACCAAGGGAATCGGCTATGAAATAGAGCGGGAAGAAGACCAGCCTGAACCCGAGATGTGCCCAGGTATTGCCGGGCTTCCAGGTACCGCCGGCCGCGCGACTGTCGTATATCCTGCCGCAGATGAGGATCAGGGAAGAAAACGTGGAGACCAGCTGCAGGATGTCGATGAGAATATCGGGGGGTGCGGGACCGAGCTGTTCCCTGACAGCAGTGGACAGGCAGCCGGTCAGGGTATGGTCGCGCAACTGGTAGGCCACGATGCTCACCGCAAAGAAAATGATCAGTGCCCACAAACCTTTGCGGGAATCTACAAACAGCTTGTCGATGTCGGCCTCGATGTTTTTCTGCATAAGGGGTGAGTCCCAGCGATTCGCTGCTGGTTTCGTGGCAGATGCCGTTTTTTGCTGTTGCGATTTATTGAATATATGTCCCAACATGGCTGGCCTCCCTTCCCATGCGCACTTGCAGCGCTCATGGCGAGCATTTTACGCTTTTCGATACTGTCCCCGCCCTTCAGCTCCCTGTCTTGGCGTGAGCCGTGGCCGCCCCGGTAAAGGCGGTGCGGGCTGGTACGCTATCCTGCACGTGCCCCTCCTCGTGGCCATGCTCTTCCTCGACTTCCCAGCCGGTCCACATCGGTTTCACGTAGGCAAGTGAGGTCTTGCCCAACGTTGCCAGGTAGACATGGGTGAAGAGGAAGGCGCAGAGTGTGCAGGCCAGCAGGAAATGGAGTCCCACAAGAAGTTTCAGCCCGCCGAGCATGAACAGCAGGTCACGCATCGGCTCGACATTCATGAGGAAGATTCCCGTCAGACTCACGAGCGGCATGATGACGAACATTACGGCCAGGTACGCCGATTTCTGCAGGGGGTTGAACTTGTCGTCAGGCTTGGCATGGTGGGGGTTGGGCGCACCGCAGAAATAGGCCAGGAGATAGAATACCGCCTGCCGGAAAAGGCCCGTGGTCAAATCATCCTTCTTCGGCACATAGATGTTGGCAAGGTTGCCGGCAATCACCTTGTAGTAGAAAAACCAGATGGAGAATGACAGCGCCACGACGATACCAGCCACATTGTGCAGGGTGATGGCCGTCCGGTAGGTAGCGAACATTGATACGTATTCCGGATAGCGAATCTGCGCCCCCGTCAGTGCGAGAGTAATGATTCCCAGGGCATTTAGCCAGTGCCAGATCCGGACAGGGACAGGTTGAAGGTATATCTTTTTGGTGCTCATGGCGGTCTCCTTTTACTTTCTGTTTTTTCTGGTCAGGAAGCGGAGCAATCCGTGTCCGACCGGCATGATCATCCCGCCGGCAATGATAAGGAAGCCGATCTTGTTGAGGGTGCTGTTGCGGGTCGATCCCATCAGGTAAAAATTGGGCACTGTTTGCAGCGCCTTCAGCACCGCCCCCTTCTCAACAGCCACCTGCCGGAAGGTCCCGTTCTTCTCCGGGAAGGATACGAAGCTCTTCTGCATGATCTGCGGTCCCGAAGCGTGGCAGAAGGTACAGTCCCAGCGGTTGTCAAATGTCTGGAATGCGTGCGTCGGTTTTACCGGGGTCAGCATCGCCTTCAGGAAGAACTCCTTGTTGGCAGGATCGCGATTGAACTGCTGCAGCTCGGTGATGGAGATATAGTTGTCGCGGTTCCTGTCGATCACTGACTGAATATCCTCTCCGGCCGTCAGCCTGCTCAACTCGTCATAGCCGGCCGGCGCCAGTTTTTCTTCGGTCGTACCGTGACGTTTGCCGATGTAAATGCTGATCACATAGTCCTGTGCCTTGCTGTGACAGGTAACGCAGGCAATTGCCCCCAGGTGGAGTCCGGCCTGCGGGAGCCAGCGGGAATGAGATGAGACTATCTTTTCCTGCTTGTGGCAGTTGCCGCATTGTCGGTTCAACTCGTCCCCGGAAATCTCTTCCGGACGGTAGACACGATGGGGATTATGGCAGCCGCTGCATGATGCATTTTTGGCATGGAAATTCTGGGAGTATTGCGCGGCGGTGTCCGCATGGCAGTCGCGGCAAGTCGTGGTAAAAGAGGCCGTCTTACCGTCGGGATGGCTGCCGGTAATGGCATCATGACAGGTGGTGCAGCCGAATTTCGCGTGGGTGGTATGGCTGAATTTATTCGCATCGATATACCACTTGGCAGCAACTTTTGCCTGATTGCCATGGCATGCCAGGCACGCATCATTCTTGCCCTGACTGTCGCCGAACGAATACCCCGGACCCTCCGCCCGGGCTCCCACGGCAATGCAGACAAAGAGCAGGAGCGCCGCCGGGATGATAATGCTTCGCTGTGATGTTTGGCTCACGAATTTCACTGTAATACCCTCCTTTTCAGCCGACGAATTTGCCCCCGCTTTCAGGACTTCGGTATTTTCTCCAAAGCCTGTTCCTGTCCGACAGCCTGCTCCGAACGTTTGCGGATCAGCTGCCATACCATTGGAAAAAGCTGGGCAACGATGATCAGGGCGCAAAACCCGAGGAATATCCAGATGGCGAGACTGCCTTCAAGGTCCCGCTCTCCAGCAGCCAGGGCGGGCATCGCCACTATCAACTGTAGTACGCTTAGTTTGATGCTTCTTGTTAAGACTGACATGATCTGTTCCTCCTTGATTAAGTCCGGCGACCGGTTCACTGTCGTACCCGGCTTCATAATGCTAAGCCGTCGACAACGGCCGAAATGCCTGGTATAAAACCTTCTCCTTACTGATCCTTTTCACTTGCGGCAAAGACGCCTCGTCCGATACGAGAATCACTGCCAGGTGCCGGTTGCATTTCTTCAGCAGTTGCATGAGCTGGAGGGGATTGATTCTCTTGTCGAAATCACTCCCCAGGATAACGACCGGAATCTGTTTCTTCAAAATATTGCAGATGATGTGCACGGCCGAGTCCGTCGTCTCCACCTGATAACCGGCACCGGTGAAAGAATCAGCAACCTCTCTCAGGAATTCCGTGTCTTGATCCGCTATTAAGATGCCTAAATCTTCCATGACCGCCTCTATTTCCGGCCTGCAGCTGGGCCGTTTGTCATTTCCGGTCTGCTTTATCCGTTTCCGGTCCCTCGACGACCTTCTCCTTGTCTCCCAGGCTGGCGATTCCCTTGAGCATCGCCCCCAGGAGGAACAGGCCGGGGACTGCCTGCATGGCTATGATGGCGGCAACGAAGACAAGAAACAGTTTTGACATGAATTCGCCACCTTCCGATATATGGTTGAAGGACATGAAGGCTATGGCGCACATCACGACGAGAGTCACGACCATGCCGGTGACGATTTTTTCTGTGACACTCTTCACTCTCTTCACTCTGTCCGGTTTCATAACGTTCTCCTTTCTGCTGCCGTCGGTTTTAATTATTGTTACGTAATTAAAAGCATCAAATGTGCCAAGCCATGCGAACTGCTCCGCAATGGCGGCGAGACATAGATATTTATCAGTAATTTAGGCAGGTTGTAATCAAGTAGTGCTCATGTTGGAACACGGCAGCGGAAGAATCAACAAAGGTAGGGAGCGGCAGAGGCAGGACACATTGAATCGTTTGAGTTCAAGGGGTTATGAATTTTTGCTAATCAGATGGGCTTTTGGAAAGATTCCTGCGCCACAGGAATCTTTCCTGCGCCACAGGAATAACGGCAAGGGGAAAGAGGCTGGAAAGGAATTAATCGGGATGGGATAAGGATATCCCCTGTTTTTTAAGCAGGGCGTAGAGGCGTGACTGGGAAAGGCCGGATTTCCTGCAGGCCTCTCCCATGTCTTTTCCGGCCAGGGCCATGAGATCCTGAAGGTACTGTTTCTCTGCCTGCGTGTAGACAGAATCACGGTAATCCTGAAGCCTCGGCAGACTATGGGCGTCGCCCGGCTCAAGAGGCTGCTCCGGCGGCGACCCCTTCTTCATGGCGCTCTGGGCCACTTCGATGCGGAGCTGGATGGGAAGGTGCTTGGGAAAAAGGACCGTCTCAGAACGGGCAGCCGCAATAGTCCGCTCGAAGGTGTTGACAAGTTCCCGCACATTACCCGGCCACCGGGGAAAAGCCCTTGGTCGGGATACCGTAGTGTTCGCAGATCCGGTCGGTGTAGTGGCGCGCCAGCAGCTTCAGGTCTTCAGGGCAGGCCCTGAGACTTGGAAGCTCGATGACGAAGGAGGAGAGCCGGAAGAGGAGGTCACCGCGAAAGCGGTCGGCAGTAACCATTGCTTCCAGGTTGCGGTTGGTTGCCGCCACCAGCCTGAAATCGCTCTCCTGCTCCCGGAGGCTTCCCAAGGGTCTGAACCTGTGCTCCTGCAATACCCTCAGAAAAGCCTTCTGCAGCGACAGGGGCATCTCTCCGATCTCGTCGAGAAAGAGGGTACCGCCGTTAGCCTGGCGGATGAGCCCTTCCCGGGCATGATCCGCACCGGTATAGACTCCCTTTTCGTGGCCGAAAAGCATGCTCTCGATCAGGTTTTCGGGAAGGGCCGCACAGTCCACCACCACGAAATTGCCATGGCAACGGCGGCTATTGCGGTGAACCGCCTGAGCGAACAGCTCCTTCCCAGTGCCGGTCTCCCCGGTGATGAGCACGCTTGCATCGCTTGCCGCCGCCTGGACTACCTGTTCAAGGCATGCCTCCAGGCCAGGGCTGTTCCCCACGATGCCATCCCGGTTCATGCCGCCATACCCCACGCCTGCCCCAGCCTGCTTCTGCTTACGATACTGCAGGGCGCTTTGCAGGGAAAGGGTAATCTCGTTGATGCCGGACCCTTTTTCCAGGTAGGCCCAGACACCGCTTTTTATAGCAAACCCTGCGCCGGACGGGTCACCGTAACCGGTGATAATTATGATCTCCGGAGCCGAAGGGAGCTTTTCCAGCCTGGACACGATGTCGAGGCCGTTGCCGTCGGGCAGCTGTACATCCAGGAACACCACGTCGAACGGTTCGGTCGACGCCATTTCCAGCCCCTCCCTGAGGGTATAGGCGCATAGCGACTCGTGCCCCTTGCTTTTTGCCACCAGGGAGAGGGACTGGCACATCAGATGGTCATCATCGATGAGCAGAATTCTAGCCATCGGTTCTCACCTCTTGACGGGATTCGTTCAAGACCCGGCTGATGATGGCCGCCATCTCGTCGCGCTCCAGGGGTTTGATGGCGAGCTCGCTGATGAACGCCGCCGTCTCTCCGTGCCCGGCGGTGAAACTTGCCGGCAGATCATACCCGGTGCAGAGGATGACCGGGATGTCAGGACGGATAAGGGTCAGTTCACGGGCCAGTTCGTAGCCGTTCATATGAGGCATGGAGTTGTCGGTAATGACGAGGTCGTAACCTCCGGGCTCGGCACGGAATTGTTGCAGTGCATGGCGGGGATCGGTACAGGCATCCACAAGATAGCCGAGTTTTTTCAACATCCGCTGCTCAGCGAAGACCAGATCTTCCTCGTCGTCAACCAGGAGAATGCGCTCATGCCCCACTGAAGAAGAGAGAGTGATCTCCTCGGTTTCAACCGCTTTTGCCTGATCGATGCCGGGAAGGTAGACGTTAAAGACAGCCCCCTCCCCCGGTTCGCTCTCCACGGTAATTACCCCGCCACTGCACTTGACGATACCGTGAACGACAGAGAGGCCCAGCCCGGTCCCTTCCGTATGCCCCTTGGTGGTGAAAAACGGGTCGAAGATGCGCTCCCTGGTCTTTTCGTCCATGCCGTGACCGTCGTCTTTTACCGTAAGAAGCAGGTAGCGTCCCGGCTGCAGACTGCCTAACCTGGCGGCGGAATAATCGTCAAGGTCAACATTTTCGAGCCAGATTTCCAGCATGCCCTTGTGCTGGCCGCGCATGGCATGGACAGCATTGGTGCAGAGATTCATGACGACCTGGTGGATCTGGGTCGGGTCGGCGAATACCCGCCGCAGATCCTTGCCCAGATTAAGACTGATATCGATGGCGGGTGGAGTTGCCGCGCGGAGCAGCTTAAGACATTCACTCACGATCTGGTCCACCCGCACATCCTGCCGCTCCTGCTCCCCCTGGCGGCTGAAGGAAAGGATCTGCTTGACAAGATTCTTGCCGCGCAGACCGGACTTGAGGATGACTTCGAGAAGTTCCTGGAGCGGCCCTCCGGCCGGGGCCTCATCGAGGGCCATCTCCGAACAGGTTATGATGGACGCAAGCGTGTTGTTGAAATCATGGGCTATGCCCCCTGCCATGCTACCGACGGCCTCCATCCGCTGCGCCTGGCGCAACTGCTGTTCCAGCTGCATCTCATGGGTAATGTCACGGATCAGGGCCGCGTAGCTGATGACGCTGCCGGCGCTGTCAGACACCGACCAGATGGTCAGATCGATTTCAAACATTATACCGTCCTTTCTCTTGTAGAGAAAACGGCCGGCGTTTTTTTTCCAGTGAGTAATCGCCTTGAGAATGGCCTCGTAGAAGAGCTTATTCGGTTCCTGGGATTCCAGGGTTTTGATGCTATGACCGATCATCTCCCGGGAAGGACGACCGGTGATGATTTCCACCGCGGGATTAACGTACTGGATGATGCCATCGCCGTCGAAGAGAAACAGTCCTTCCTTGGCCTGCTCGAGGACCGAAGCAAGCAGCCTGCGCTCCTTCTCTATTTTTTTACGTTCGATAGCAGTGCGCAGGGTGGTAATGCCGTAGGAAAGATCATCGGCCAGCTCGGAGAGCAGCTTGACCTCGTCGTCATCGAACGCATTCGGCTCGTCGGAAAAGATTACCAGTGCCGCAAACACCGTGCCTCTTTCGATGAGCGGGACGGAAATAGAGGAAAGGAAGCCGTGCTCGAGCGCTTCATCCCGCCACAGTTCCCATTTGGGATCATATTCGATATACTGG
>JAGFXN010000001.1 GCA_017861215.1 Deltaproteobacteria bacterium
CGGGATGGGTCGCCCCTGGAACGGTCACCAGGAGGAGGCGCCTTCTGCTGGCGGTGCCGTAGCTGCTGCACTGTCACAATGAATCGCCCCGCCGCAGGCAGCGGGGCAGCAGGAGTCAGCGGCTATCTTTGTATGCTGTTTTCTCTGTCTTCCGGGTAGTGACTGCTGTCTCCTTGCCGCACTGCGCACCATCCGACCGGTAGCCGTGTGCAGCAGGCTGCGGGGAATCTGTTCGCGAAGATTACGCTACCAGTGCCTTTTCCAGCGACTGCAGCAACGGTTCAAGCGCCAGCAGATCCGCCCTGCCGTCGGCAAACAGCAGGGCTGCCCCGCAGCTGTCACCTTCAGCAGACTCGATCGAGAGAATTTCATCGGCCAAAAGCAGCCGCTCCATCTGCTCGACAACTATCGCCAGTGCGCTCCCCGCCATCCGGAGCAGCAGCAGGTTCCGCCCGTTTTTCTCCGGCCCGCCGCCGAGATACAGGGAAAGGTCGACAACAGCAGCCAGCTTGCCATGGATATTGACGACACCGCGCAAAAAACGGGGAGCATGCGGGATCGGATACTCGGGGAGCATCTCCGCGATTTCATCGACAGCATCGACATCGACGGCGTAGCGGCGGCCGCCGGTAGAAAACAGCATATAGCTCTGGGCAGGCTTATGCATAATCCTGCGGGGCATCCTCGGGGAGCCTGAAGCGCTCGACAGCCAGCAAAAGCTCCTCGGCAAGCGCGGCAAGCTCCCGGCTGGCGGCAGCCATCTCCTGCATCGCTGCCGACTGTTCCTCGGTAGCTGCCGATACCTGCTCGGTGGCAGCGGCATTATCCTCGGCAACTCTGGTGATATCGTCGATGGTTTTTACCATCTTCTGCGTGCCTTCTGTCTGCATACTGGAAAGATCGGCAATACTGGTGGCCTTCCGCTCCGCCTCAATCACCGTCTGCACAATTGACTGAAACACCCCTGCCGTGCTGTTGATCTTTTTCTTCCCCTCATTAATCTGGCGCGAACTGGTGGCAAAGGTCTCCCTGACCTTGACGCTGTCCTCTTTTATCAGGGTTACCAGATCAAGGATCTCCGAGGCGGAACGGCTGGTGCCGTCAGCAAGCTTGCGGACCTCCTCGGCGACAACAGTGAACCCCTTGCCGTACTCGCCGGCCCTGACTGCCTCAATCGAGGCGTTCAGTGCCAGCATGTTCGTCTGGCGGGCAATCTCCACGATGATGTCGGCGATTTTGCCGACCTGCTGCAGTTTGCCGTTCAGCTCCGCAAACTGCTGCCCGGTATACTCGACCGTATCCAGAAACTCTTTCATCAGATCCATGGTCTGCTTGACCAGCTCATTCCCCTGCTGTGCCGTGGCGGTGGTGTCGCGGGCAGACTGGGCAGACTCCCGTGCCCGGTTGGCGACCAACTCGACCGAAATCGCAAGTTCATGAATCAGGGTGGAACCCTTGCCGGCCATCTCTGCCTGGGCCTCGGCGCCGTGGGAGATCTGTTCAAGAGCCTTGGCAATCTCTTCCGTGGTTGTATTCACTTCCAGGGTTGTGGAGGAAAGGGTCCGGGCCGAATCAGAGACATGCCCGGAGGCGGAACGAAGCTGACTGACCAGCGCCCGCAGATTTTCCGTCATCAGATTGATGGAACTGGCAATGTCTGTGGTCTCGTCAGGGAAACGCTTCGCCTTGACCTCCAGGTCCATGGCGAGATCGCCTTCGCTGATCGCCTCGACGGCATCGGTGATCACCCTGATATTTTTGCTCACCCCTTTTACCAGGAACCAGCCGATAATCAGGCCGGTCGTGAGTGCCACGGAATAGGCAAAAACAGTGGTCATCTCCTGAGAATAGCCGAGAGCAATGACGATTGCCGGAGAAAATGCCACCGCGGCAACTACCACCACTATGCCCAGAATAAATTTGTAGCCGATAGGTATATACATTATCAATCCCCCTTGGTTATCTCTTCGGGCCTCATCCCCCGCAGCCTGCTCTGCCCGGATTCAAGCCGGGTGGTGCGCGGTGCGGCCAGGCTGCCGCAGTCAGCATCCGCAAGTCAGGCAAGCATCAGGCAAAGATTTCTTCTGCCTGCTGACTCCTGCGCCCCCCGGCCTGCGGCAGGGCCGGTACTGCAGCTCAGCATTCTCCGGCATCGTGGCGGCGGTACATGCGCTCTACCGGACATACCGTCTGGAAAAGAGCCCTGCTCTCCCCGAGGATCGTCTCGGATTTCCCCAGGACAAGAAAACCGTGCCGGCCCAGCACGCCGGCAATGTTCCGGAAAATTTTCTCCTGCTGTTCCCGGGAAAAATAGATCAGCACGTTCCGACAGAGCAGCAGGTCGCAATCGCGGTAGAGAAGATTGTCGAACATGTCGCCGAGGCTGAAGTTCACCATTGCCATGATTTCCGGCGCCAGCTGGTAACCGGCGCCGCTCGCGCTGAAATAGCCCTGCAGGTAGTCAGCAGGCATCTCCTGCATCCTCTCCTGACTGAAGACCCCTCTCTTCGCCTGCTCAAGAGTGGTGGCATCAACATCCGCCGCCGCAATGCTCACCGGGATCGACTGCATCTCCCGGGCAAAATGCTCTGCCAGGATCAGGGCCAGTGTATAGGGCTCTTCGCCACTGGCACAGCCCAGACTGCAGAACCTGAGTTCTGCCGCACCGTTCTGCCGGGCCGCGGCAAAAAGACGGGGGATAATCTCCCGTCTCAGTTTTTCAAAGGTGGCAAAGTTGCGGAAGAACTGGCTGACATGGATGGTAAGCACCTTCAGGAGCTGGTCCAGCTCATCCTTCTGCGAGAGGAGCAGAGTACAGTACTCCTTGACGGTCTGGCAATGATTCGCCCGGATGCGGATGGCGATACGCCGGCGTACGCATCTGTCCTTGTAGGCGTTCAGATTGAAGCCGCGCTTGAGCAGGAGGGTGTGGCTGATCTGCGCAAATTCTTCGTCAGAAATTTCAAACTGGGCATGCGCAGGGACAAACAGCGCTTCGCCGGGGCTGTTATTTGCGGCAGCATCGGATGACAAGTACGGACTCCTGATAAGAACTTGGCTGCAAAAAAAAGCTTTGCGGTGGTGCGCATAGGCTGCAGAGAATCTCCAGCCGACCTTCAGTACCACAATCCCCGCCGCAGCCGGGTCACGCCTGCGGTGCCGCTCAAACGGCGCTGCCAGGCCTGCACCGCAGCCGCTCTCCCCGGCCGCACGGCAATAACTGCGGACAGTCTCTAGTCGCCGGCAAAATGATCGTAACCGCCGACTACTGTTTCATAGCAGGTACCGGCAGAGTCTGCAAGGAAAAGACCACCATCCGCCGTGATGCTGCCGACTTCGGCCACTGTTGTTCCGGCTGCCGCGGCAAGAGCCCGGGCATCCGCCAGCAGTGCGCCCGGCAGCGTAAAGAGGAGCTCATAATCCTCGCCGCCGGCAAGGGGCAGCCGGCGGTAATCGGCGCATTCTCTTGGCACCGACTCTCTGAAGGCGGCAGAAAGAGGCAGCAGGTCGATGTTGACGCGCCCGCCTTTGCCGGAGGAGTCAAGTATATGGCCGAGATCGGCGGCAAAGCCGTCACTGATGTCAATCATGGCAGAGGCTATGCCGGCTTCGGCAAGCGCTTTGCCGAGTTCAACCCGCGGCACCGGATCAAGATGGCAGCGAACCGCCTCCCCCTGACAGTGCCCCGCCTGCAGCTGTTTCAGCCCCAGAGCCGCATCGCCGAGGGTGCCGCTGACGCAGATCAGCTCCCCTGCCCTGGCGCCGCTGCGCCGGACAATCTTCTCCGGCAGCTGCTCTCCCAGCAGGGTGACGCTGACAACCAGGCCCCCTCGTGACGAAGAAGTGTCGCCGCCGATCAGTGCTACGCCGTATTTCGCGGCCTGACCAAGGAAACCGCTCACGAAGGACGTCATGAATTCAAGCGGCAGCTGCGGAGGGATGGCAAGCGACAGGAGCGCATAGCGCGGCACGCCGCCCATGGCGGCAATATCGGAAAGATTTACGGCCAGTGATTTTTTCCCCAGGGAATAGGCATCACCCCAGCCAAGGTCGAAATGAACCCCCTCTGCCAGCAGGTCTGCGGTAGAGAGAAGAATCATCCCCGGGGAGATTGAGGCGGCGGCGGCATCGTCGCCTATGCCCACCAGCAGGGCGGGATCCGTTCCGGCCTGGGCGGCAATGCTGCGGATAAAACCGAACTCTCCCACGGCGGAGAGTTTCAAGCCGAGACCCCTTTCCGCGACGTCACCAGCACCTTGCCCACCCGGGGCTTTTTCTGCGGCAGGGCCGGTTCGGCGGCAGGGACTTCGATGAAAGAGAAGTTCTCGAGCGCTACCGTCAGCACCTCCTCCACCTCTTTGGCCGTGATGATCTGCACTTTTTTCAGAATCGCCTTCGGAATATCGGCCAGATCCTTCTCATTCTGCGCCGGGATGATGATCGTCTTGATCCCCCCCCTGACGGCCGCCAGGATTTTCTCCTTCAAGCCGCCGATCGGGAGAATCTTGCCGCGCAGGGTGATCTCGCCGGTCATGGCCACATCCCTTCTGACCGGGGTGCGGGTCAGGGCGGAAACCAGGGCGGTCGCCATGGTTATCCCCGCCGAAGGCCCGTCTTTCGGTATGGCACCCGCCGGGACATGCACATGGATCTCGATATTCTGGAAGAGGTCATCGGCGAGATTCAGCTCTTTGCCTTTGGAACGGATCCACGACAGCGCCGCCTGCACCGACTCCTTCATGACATCACCCAGGTGACCGGTCAGGGTCAGCGCCCCCTTGCCGGTCATGATGCTTGCTTCGATATGCAGGATCTCGCCGCCGACCGGAGTCCAGGCAAGGCCGGTCACCAGGCCGATCTCGTTCTTCTCCGTCTCCGGCTCACGGATGAACTTCGGCGGGCCGAGATACTTGCCGACATTGGCGGCATTGATCAGAAAACGCCGCTTGTCCCCTTCGGCAACCTGCCGGGCGACCTTGCGGCAGACGCCGCCGATTTCGCGCTCCAGATTTCTGAGTCCGGCTTCGCGGGTATAGCCGGAGATCAGCGTCTTGATCGACTCGTCGGTAAAGGTGATGATTTTCGGCGTGATGCCGTTCTCTTTCGTCTGGCGCGGCACCAGATACCTTTTGGCAATCTCCAGCTTCTCCTCTTCCGTATAGCCGGAGAGATTGATCACCTCCATCCGGTCGAGCAGCGGTCCGGGGATGGTATCAACCTGGTTGGCGGTGGCAATGAACATGACATTCGACAGGTTGAACGGCAGATTGATGTAGTGATCGGAAAACATGAAGTTCTGTTCCGGATCAAGCACCTCCAGCAGGGCTGATGACGGGTCGCCGCGGAAATCGGAGCCGAGCTTGTCAAGCTCGTCCAGCATGAACACCGGATTGTTGGTCGCTGCCTGCTTCAGCCCCTGGATGATCCGTCCCGGCAGGGCGCCGACATAGGTGCGGCGGTGACCGCGGATCTCCGCCTCGTCGCGCATGCCGCCCAGCGACATCCTGACAAACTTGCGCCCCATGGCCCGGGCTATGGATTTACCCAGAGAGGTTTTGCCGACCCCCGGCGGTCCGACAAAGCAGAGAATCGGGCCCTTCATCTTCTTGCGCAGCTTGCGCACGGCCAGAAATTCGAGAATCCGCTCCTTGATTTTCTCCAGGCCGTAGTGGTCCTCGTCCAGGATGACCTGGGCCCGCTTGA
The DNA here is from genome assembly GCA_017861215.1 of Deltaproteobacteria bacterium. Classification (GTDB taxonomy): domain Bacteria; phylum Desulfobacterota; class Desulfuromonadia; order Geobacterales; family DSM-12255; genus VEOV01. Next base: position 5,704 of record JAGFXN010000001.1, read on the forward strand.
TATCGAGCGAGTCGCGGGTGGAACGGCTCCAGGGGATCTCCACCATCCAGTCGAGGAACGTCCGGAGCATGCCGGATTCGGCCGAATCAGGATGCATCTGCTCCAGCCTGCCAAGCTGCTTCAGGGCTTCCTTTTCGATAGTGGCCGGCATTTTCGCCTGTTCGATAGCCTTCCGTATCTCGGTCATCTCCTCGGTACGGGAGTCGCTCTCGCCAAGCTCATTCTGGATCGCCCGCAGCTGCTCGCGCAGGTAATACTCCTTCTGGCTCTTCCCCATCTCTTCCTTGGCCGCTGTCTGGATCTTTGTCTGCATGCTGAGGAGTTCATGCTCCTTGGCAAGCAGCTCATTCACCTTTTTCAGCCGTTCGACCGGATCGGATATTTCCAGAAGCCTCTGGGCCTCTTCAACCTTGAGCCCGATATTGCTTGACACCAGATCGGCGAGGCTGCCGATATCCTGCATATTCTCGACGATGACGATTACTTCGGGAGAGACTGCCTTGCCCAGAGTGATGATCTTGCCAAGCTGATCCTTGACCGCCCGTACCAGAGCCTCCAGTTCAAGCGACTCTTCCGGCGGCGGCGGCTCGATAATCCGCTCCAGCTTAACTTCAAAGCAGGGCTCCAGACTCTCGAAGGAGACTATTCTCGCCTTGGCAAGGCCCTGCACGAGAACCTTGACCCGGCCGTCGGGAAGCTTCAGCATCCGCATGATCATGGCCACGGTTCCTACCTGATAGATCGCCTCCGGAGACGGTTCGTCGTCGCCAAGATCCTTCTGCGTTGCCAGAAAGATCAGTCGATCGCCGGCCAGTGCCTTATCAACGGCATTGATCGACATCTCGCGGCCGACAAAGAGCGGCAGGATCATATACGGATAGACCACCACATCCCGTACCGGCAGCAGCGGGAGCCTCTCCGGAATTTTCAGCTCTTCGGTCTCCTGTATGGCATCAGTCGTTATATCCATGAGTTACTCCTTAGTGTACGTTGTAGTACGCGCGGCCGGCATGATCATCGCGGCGGCACCGTCAGCACCAGCACTCCCAGCGCGAAGCGGCGCTGCATCCTGCCGGGGTCAAATGCCGGCGGTATCTCGATTATTCTGCTGAACCGGCCGAAATTTCTTTCCAGGCAGATGTAGCTCATTGCCGCTTCGGCCTTGTCAGGCCGCTTCACTCCTTCGATGCGCAGGGCAGAGCCGGTAGCCGTAACCATGAAATCACCTTCCGAGAACCCGGGGAGATCCATCTCGATTACATAGCAGCCGGAAGATTCATAGATATCCATCAAGGGAGAAAATTCACAGCCCCCGCACTGCTCCCGCAAGGTGAAGATGTCATGAAACATCTCGTCCATATGCTGCCGCAAGAGAGCTATCCAGGCTGGATCTTCTTTTGGTTGGAACGCCATGCCACCTCCACGCAATTTGTCCGGTGTGTTTGAAGATTTAATCATCTTTCCCCCGAAAGTCAAGCCATTCCGGCTTGACTGGCGGGGTTTCCACGGTAATTTCATTGAACTTTTCGGCTCTTCAGTGTATCATCCCGCACTTCAAAGCTGTTTAACCGGCAATTTCCACTATTTACCCGCATTATTGGCAGCGTAATCCGGGTATCGGGAGCATACCTTCTATGAAAAGAATCATTCCGTTCATCATGATGGCGGCTCTGACCAGCGGCTTTACCTGGGGCAGGAGCAGCGCCGATAAATGCGACGAGGCAAAACAGCTTGCCTACGGCATCACCTCTACTACCGGCAGGAGCATCCGCATCGAAACAGAAGCATCAATCCGCGAACTCTGTCCGGACGGGGCCGCAGGTTTTTTCATGAACGGGCTCGCCTACGAAGTTGCCGGCAACAGTGAACAGGCGCTGCTCGCTTACCGGGAAACCCTGAAACTGGATCCCGACTTCAGCCCTGCCAATGGCCGGATCGGGCTGATTTATCTGGCAAAAAACCGCGACGATGAAGCTGCCGTTGAACTCAGCAAAGCCTGCAGAGGCCACCAGGATCCACTCTACCACAAGGGACTTGCCCGGATTTTCACCACGAAAAAACTCTATGCCCTGGCTGTGTCCCACTATCAGGAGGCCATCAGGAGCTTTCCTGCCGACGCAACCCTGTTCACCGGCATGGCCCAGGCATACAGTGAAGCAGGAGACCCGGTCAAAGCGGAAGAGTCATACCGCAGGGCGGTGGCATTAAGCCCCGGCGACAGGACTGCCCTTACCGGCCTTGCCGCCATCCATACGGCATCAGGTCAGTACGACAAGGCGATCGATACCCTGAAAAGAGCCGAAGCAGCCGCTCCGCTCGACAAGGAGATTCACCGCCTCAAGGCCGAGGTCTACCAGAAACAGGGAGACACGGCCAATGCAGAAGGCGAGTTTATGCTTGCCGGCATCCAGCCGCCGAAGGCGGCAACAGAACCCGGCATCGGCAATGCCTTTTTTGCGGCCGGAGAGTATTCCAAAGCTGCTGAAGCCTATAAAGCCGAAAGTCTGGCCAATCCTGACAATGCCGTCATCTGGCAAAAGCTTGGCAACTCATTGCGGGCAGCAGGGCGCAACGACGAGGCAATAGCTGCCTACCGGGAAGCGGTCAGACTCGCGCCCGACAATGCTGAAGTTCACAATAACCTGGGAAATCTGTACGAAAAGAAGGGGCTGCATGATGAAGCCGTGGTCGAGTATAAACAGACCCTGAAAGCAGGCGAAAATGTCGATGTGAGATACCGGCTCGCCAGTATCTATATGGAGCGCGGCAGTATCCAGCAGGCTATCGAGCAATACCGGATCCTGCTCAAGGCCGCCCCGGCCGACCAGGCGCTGCTGATGAAGCTCGCCAGGGCATATGTGGCGAGCGGCAGCACCAGGGATGCCGTGACCACCTGCAAGGAGGTAGTCCGCCTGAATCCCGACCACCTTGAGGCGCATCGCGAACTGGCTTCCCTCTACCGGAAAGGGAACCTGCTGGACGAGCTTGAAATGGAATACCGTGAGATTCTCCGTATCAGGAAAGACGACATGGAGACAAGAAATGCCCTCACCTCGATCTATGTGAAGAAGAAGAACTATGAGCAGCTGGTGGCGCTTCTGAAAGAGAATGTGGAAATGACGCCGCAGGATAGCAACCAGCATTACAAACTGGGACTTGTCTACGAATTTCAGAAGGATTACAGCAACGCCTCGGCAAGTTACCTGGAAGCGGTAAGACTGAAAGAGGATAACGCCAAGGCGCTCAATGCCCTGGGACGCATCAACATGAAAACCGGGCATATCAGTGAAGCGAAAGAGTACCTTGAAAAGGCAAAGGCAATCGATCCCACCATGGAGGAGACAGCCCTCCTGCTCAGCAACATCAGGGATGAACTGGCGCCGGTAACGACCAAGTACAAGAAGAACAGCAAAGGCAAGAAGGGTAAAAAGAGCAAGAGCAAGAGTTCGAAGAAGAGCTCCAAAAAAAGCAGCGCCAAGAAAGTCAAAAAACCGGCGGCCAAAGCCGCCTCAGGAGCGGGGCAGTAATCCTGCCGCCTCCCCCCTGGACAGCAGCAGGCTGACAGCCCGCATCCCGTCGTCGCCGAGATTCCGGGAAAAGTCGTTTACGTACAGGCTGATATGCGCCGCGCAGACCGCGTCGCTCATCTCCTGCGCATGGGCACGGATGTAAGCCCGGGCAGCAGCAGGGTTGGCAAAGGCATACTCTATGCTGCCGCGGAGAACGGCATCGACGGCGCTGATGACGCCCCCCCCCAGGGAAGTCCTGGCGACAATCCCCCCCAAAGGCAGCGGACAGCCCGTATCACACTCCCACCACTCGCCCAGATCAACCAGCTGCACCAGACCATAGTTCTTGAAGGTGAATCTGGACTCATGAATGATCACCCCGGCGGCAACTTCTCCGGCGGCAACAGCAGGCATGATCCTCTCAAACGGCATATAGACGAGGTTGTCAAGTCCGGGGGCGAACAGCCGCAACAGGAGAGCAGCCGTGGTGTACCGACCCGGCAGGGCTATCGGCAGACCGCGCAGCTCTGCCACGTTCAGCGTGCGTCCGGCCACCAGCAGCGGACCGCAGCCCCTCCCCAGGGCCGCACCGGCAGAGAGGAGCGTATACTCGCTCCGGATATGCCCGTAGAGATGAAAAGAAACTTTCGTCACATCAAGTTCTGCGGCAAGTGCCAGCCGGTTAAGGCTTTCCACGTCAAGCAGCCGCTCGCGGAAGGAAAGCCCGGGGGCACTGACCATGCCCTGCACCAGCGCATGAAAGATAAAGGTATCATTGGGACAGGGTGAGAACCCCAGAGACAGCTGCCTGGTGCCGGTTGTCAAAAAAGCCTCCTCTCCAGACAGCGGAACAGAAAACGCTGCGCCATCTCGACCGAGCGGGGGATATCCCAGCGGGAGAGATCACGATCCTCCACCATATTGCTGATGCCGCGCACCTCGAGAAAGGGGGTGTCGTACAGCAGCGCCACATGGGCAACGGCAGCACCTTCCATATTTTCGCAGATGCCGCCGAAGCGGCGGTAGAGCTCGGAGCCGCGACTGGACGTGCCGCTGCAGGTAGATACGGTGATAAATTTCCCCCGCTTTACCGGCAGGCCGAGTGAAAAGGCGAAATGAAAAACCTTCTCCGACGCCAGCATGGAAAGCGGAAATTCGTTACTGTACCTGTTGCCGTTCCGTTCCACGGAAGGGATGCCGATTATCTCCAGCGTGTGCCAGCCATCAACCGTCAGCACCCCTTCATCGCCATAGATCTCGGCAGTGGCGACCGCCAGGTCGCCGACCGACAGGCCGCTGCCCCAATAGGCACCCCCGCAGCCGGTGTTTACCAGCAGTTTCGGCCGGAATCGCTCCGTCAGCAACGTAGCGGTTACTGCCGCATTCACCTTGCCGATGCCGGTTGCAGCGAGATAGACAGTCCCTGACGGCGACTCCCCCTTCCAAACCGGGCGCAGCCCGGCACCCTCCAGCCGCACGGCATTCAGTTCCCTGACCAGCAGAGAGAGTTCATTGTCCACCGCAGCAGTGACAACAATACAGCCGCTTGGCTCATGGACCGTCTTTGCAGGCATGGCGTCCCTTCCTTTGTGCACGTGCCCCCCAACTTCAAGGAGGGGTGAGAGTGGTAATGAAAAATCGGAGCAAGTGTAGCGGCAACAGCCGAAAACCGCAACCGCAGATACAGGGGACACCACAGCAGGCTGTTTTGCAGCGGGGCAACAGGCTGCCTGCCGGTAGTCCCGGAAAATACGGGCCTGCCGCGGTCAGCAGAGCGGGATATTGGCAAAAAAAATCATGAAAAAAACTGTTGCGTCTGTAAAAACATAATTTATAATTCTTTCGTATCCGCGCTACATACGGGAAATATGCCACTTTATGCAGATATTTTCTTGACTTTAATATACAGTTGCTATAATTAAAACATCTAATAAATTTATTCACTTAATTAGAATTATCCATTGCAGCATTGTAATCATGTAACGTGCTGTTATTACACTATAAATTCTGGCGGGGCGGTTCCCCGTCGAAAAAAGTCAATCGACACAAGCAGTGATGATTGTCCAAGATCAATGACAGGAGGTGAAAATTTCCGAGATAAATTTAATTGCTGCAAAATGTTTTTTACCACCGCAGTTAACTTGCAGAACTACCATCAACAAAAGGGGGAATCTATGTTCAAGAAACTAAAAACGTATCTCATCGTAGCAGCAGGTTTAATGGCCTTTGCTATGGCTGGATGCAGTGGTGACGACGGCGACAGCAGCGTTACCAACCCGACTGCAGACAAGCTCTACCCTACCGGCACCATTCAGGGTAAACTGATTGATGCCTGCACCCAGATGCCGATTAGAAATGCAGCCATCGACATCGGCGTTCAAAAGGTATATACGAACGAAGACGGCCATTATGTATTCTACAAAGTGCCGGCAACGCAACAGGCTGATGGTAAATTCCACGGCGAGTACAGCGTTACCATTGACATGCGCAAAGCGACTGACCCCAATGGCAACCAGTTGGCAGGCAAATACCCGGACTTCGCCTATGATGAAGTCAAGTGCACATTCACCACCCTCGCCGGTTCCGGCAATACGGAATCTGGCGATGTCACCGTGAGCGGCAACAACCCGGCCGTGCCGGTTTTAGGCGTTGCCGAAGGCAGCCAGGACTTTACCGTTGGCGCCCTGAACGCCATCATCAGGGGTAAAGTGTCAGGTACTACCGCCAGCCCCGCTGCCGGTAAATACGTTGCTCTCTACGCAACCCGTCTTCACTATGGTGATGACGCCGGCGAAACCAATTCCGCTACCGGCGCTGACGACAACCTCGTGAAGACCACCATCGTCGCCGCGGACGGCACCTATACCTTCACCGGCGTCGAAGCCCAGCGTTATTTCAAAATCAAGGTCACCGATACCGATCCGACCAGTGCTACTGCTGCAGAGCCGAGCAAGAAACTGTATACCTCTGCCTGCACCGAGTGCGGTGGCGTAGTAAAGTGGGCTGATGAAGTTGAGTGGTCTGCACCGGCAGAGCAGTGCATATCCGTTAACCGTATCCACCATGCCGACTACCAGGTTGCCGCAGCCGGCACCGATACCTTCAACGTCGTCTTCACCTTCGTCTATCCGGTTGCCGCTTCAAACAACCTGAACGGCATTCCTGTTACCACCGGTGCTGCTGACGTAGCAGCCGCCAACCTGGCCCTGACCAGCGCCGGCAACCCGCACAGCCTCTACGCCAAGGTAAAAGCCCAGTTCGAAGGCTACAAGGGCACCACCGTGCCGCACAGCCTCTCCTGGAACAGCACCTTCACCCAGCTGACCGTCAGCATCCCGAACATCGCTGCTGCTGCCATCTACAAGGTAGACATTACCGATGCTCTTGAAGACGGCCTCTTCGGCTCCATCGACTGCGGCGACGGCTATGTCGAGTTCTACACCTTCGGCGCCGGTACCGCTGTCCAGCCGAAACTGACCGCCATCAACCAGCCGTACGACTACGATTCAGACATCCAGCTGAGCTGGACCCCGACAGCCAATGCCAAGGCCTACAACATCTACTGCCAGGCTGTCGAGAACTGGGGCACCACCACCGAGGCCATGGCCTGGACCAAGCTGAACAAGTTCCCGTGGCTCCTCTCCGTCTACAACTTCTCCCATGACGGCTTCGAAACCGAGTGGGGTTCACCGTTCCTCCATCTCCAGACCGATAACTTCATCGAAAACTGGAAAATCGCACTGTCCTACGACTGCAAAGTCCGCGGCGTCAACGCCGATGGCACTGAAAACAGTGTTGACACCACCGACAACGTTGTTACCGGCCTGAAAGATACCGTTAAGCCGCAGATCGCTTTCGGTACCAACCTCATCACGGCAGTTGCTGACAAGCAAGACTACTTCGCGGTAACCTTCAACGAGCCGATGCAGAAGGACGTTGCCGAGAACCCGGCCAGCTACACCTTCGATCCTACCGGCTGGACCGTTATCCCGGTCATCAAGTCCATCATCTACGATGTACCGAACAGAACTGCCTACATCACGATGACCGCTCCTTTTGACCCGGCCAATGTTGTCAAGGCTGAAATTACCGTTGGCGCAAACCAGATCCCAGAGACAGGGCTTACTGGTGACAGCGTAGCAGTAACACCGTCCGCCACTGCGGTCTGCGTTTCTGCTGGCGTCAACACCACGCTGGATACCGTTCCTGCTGGTGACGATGTTATAAGCACCACCAACATCCTCACTGGTCCGGACGGCCTCTGCAACACCACTATTGCTGGCGATGACGTTCAGGCAATTCCGGTCGGCGGCGCTGCTGCCGGTTCGGTTATCGTCAGAGACGGTGCTGACCTGAGCTTCCAGACAGCTGGTGGTGATGATGTAGTGGTACGCTACAACATGATCACGATTGCCGTGCCTGACGTTGCCGGCAATGCACTGGATGCAACTTCCGATCAGATCTACACCAACAGAAACAGCCCCCGCACCCACTAAACCGCGGGCGCAGCAAGCAGCATGAAAAAGCCGGGGAGAGCAATCTCCCCGGCTTCTTTTTTTGTACCGGTTTTTTACCAGACTCTCATCCTTTTTTGCTTGCCTTGCCGCCCGAAAATCGGCAGACTAGCCGCCGGTTGCTGCTGTTCCGGCGACACTTCCGGCAAGCCCTGACTAAAGAGCGGAACGAACAAATACAGCCCAAAAAAGGAACCAACTCATGCTCCAGCTGCGCCTCTTCCTCCTTGCCCTGGCCACCCTCGCCCTTGCCGCCTGCTCCAGCCCCGACCCGGGCCCGCTGACCGGCACCTGGCAGTCAAACATCGGCACGACCATCGAATTCCGCAAGGGAGAAACCGTCGCCGACGGCGCCACCCGCAAGGCCTCATTCAAGGTAAGCGGCAACACGGTCACGGTAACCCATACGGCCGGCGCCACCAAGGGGAACTCGGTAACCTACACCCTGGTCGATGCCGACAACGCCACCTCCCCCAACCTGACCATCAAGCGGCTGAAGTGATCGGCACGTCCCTCGGCACACCAGCAGGAGCGGTCAAGGTGATCGCCGGCCACAGCATGAAACTGCTGCGCCGGCCGCTGCTCCTGCTGACACTGCTGCTCCTTGCCGGCTGCGGCGGTGGCGGGGGCGGCTCTGCCGCGCCGCCGGCCAAGAGCTGGACCATCCTCGTCTACATGGATGGCGACAACAACCTTTCCGCCGGCGCCGCTGCCAATTTTGCCCAGATACGGGCTGCTGCGGCCTCGCCGCACGTCAGGGTCGTGGTGCAGCTGGCCACACTGGGCGAGACCACCAGGCGCTACCTGGTTGAAAACGGGCAGACCAGCCAGCTCGCTGACCTGGGCCGGGTGGATATGGCCGCCGAGGAGACCATCACTGGTTTCCTCTCCTGGGCAAAAGACGCCTACCCTGCCGACCGGACGGTATTGATTCTCTGGGACCACGGCGACGGCTGGGATCAATCTCTCCAGGGTGACAGTGCCGCAAAGCCGGCAGCAGCCAAGACCGTCCATGCCATGTTCACCCACCCGGGAAGCAACACGGTGGTGCTGCCCAATCACCGCATCCGGCAGGCCATTGCCGCTGCCGGGATCAAGCTCGATGTGCTCGGCTTTGACGGCTGCAACATGTCCACGATCGAAGCATTGTATGAATTTCGGGCTCTGGCAGGGGTATTGATTGCCTCGGAAGAGTTGATCAGTGATGCGGGCTGGACCTACCAGCAGCTTCTTTCCGGCCTGGCGGCCGCGCCGGGGATGACTGCCGAGGAATTCGGCAGGCTGGCGGTGACCACCTACCGGAACTATTACGATTTGCTGCCGGCGCCGCAACGCTTCGCCACCCTGGCAGCCTTGCGGAGCAGCGGACTGGCTGCAGTTGTCGCCGAGACGGACCGCATTGCCGGGCTGCTGCTTGACCGGCTCGCCGACCCGCTGACCAGGGAGGCGACGGTGAGCCTCATTCAGAAGGCCCGGGCGGAGGCGCAGATTATCGACCCCTTTTCGTCCGGCTTCGTCTACGTTGACATGCTCGACCTGGTGCAAAGGTTCGGGCTAGCCACCACCCTGCCCGGGCTGCAGGCGGCGGCTACCATCGCCGAATATCACGGCTCCGCCCGACCCGATGCCCACGGCATCTCGATAGTTTTTTTTGATCTGCCGGATGCCATTACCTATAATGTCTACAACCCAAATTACACTGATTACGATCCGCTGACCCTGACCGGCAACAACGGCGCATTCATCAACAGCTACCGCTGGGATGAACTGCTTCATGGCTACTATGCCGCTGCCGGTCTCTTGTAGCAGGCTCATTTCCCGGCAATGTTGCAGACAATTCTCAGTTTTACTTTTGGCGATTGCGGATCGTTCGACTCGACCAGCACCGACTTTTCCTGCCTGCCCTGCCTCCCTTGCGTAGCAAAGGCTACCTGTATCCTGCCCCGCTCCCCCTTCTTGTAGGTCATCTTGTCAATCCTGGCTACGGTGCAGCTGCAGGTAGCATGCACTTTCTTCAGCTGCAACGCTGCACCGCCCTGATTGGTAAAACTGAAGCTGTGCTTCAGTTCGGGGCCGCTTTTTACGGTGCCGAAATCATGGACCTCTTCCTTGAAAACAATCCTGGGGGGCTTTTCGGCGGCAGCTGCCCCCCCGGCAAAGACAAACAGGGCGAGCAGCGCCAGCAAGAGAACCAGCTGGGGCAGAGAGATTTGGCAGTTGTTGGTGGATCCGGCCATGGTTTACTACTCCTGTAACGGGTGGTTTTCGCCACGGGAGCTCTGCCTGCCGCCGCCGGCCTCGTGGAAGAAAATGGCGAGAGCGGCAAGGAGCATGCAGAGATCGCGCAGGATGGCACTAAAGATATCATAGATGCTGGCAGCGGCAGCGGCCGGGGCAAAACAGCCGCAATCGATCTGCAAGCCTCTGGCGAGGGCGGACAGCAAGGCAATCAGAAATACCGACAAGAAGCATGACAGCAGCAAGGAGCTTCCTCTCCGGAAAGCCCCGGCCAGCAGAAAGCCGCCGGCAAACAATTCGACAAACGGAAGAGTAATTGCCAGAATATTTATCAAGCCTGCCGGCAGCAGCCGGTATCTGAAAATTGACTTGGCGAACCCTTCAGGATCGCTGATCTTCCCTATGGCCGCCCAGACGAAGAGGCCGCCCAGCACCAGCCGCAGGAGCAGCTGCAGATATCTGTTGTGGAGAAAAGTCGTCGCCGTCATCTGTTCGCCGTGGTGACCGGATAGCCGGCGGCTGTCCATTCGGCATAGCCGCCAAGGTAGATAGTCACGCGGTCATAGCCTGCCCTGGCGATGTCGTAGGCAAGGTCGATGCTGACATCGCACTCGCCGCCGCTGCAGTAACAGACCAGGAGCGTATTTCGGTCGGCGGCAAGCCTGCCGACGGCTGCCGCTTTCGCTTCCTGCGCCATGTCATGGAAATGGTGATAGGGGAGATTCTTCGCATTCGTGATATGTCCGGCGCCGAACTCAGCGGCGGTGCGCGCATCGATAAACAGAGCCCCCTGGTCGAACAGCTGCCTGGCGACAGCCAGCTGAATTTTTTCAGGCTCGACAAAGCCTTCACTGTTCACCACTGGTGGCCGGAGCGACGCAGCAGGGGCAGCAGCGGACTTTCCTGCCGCCGCAGCGGTACGTTGGGGCAGATTCTCCGCCCCGGTTCCATAACGGCTGTAGTCACCCACCAGGGATATGCCATCCGGACGGACGCCATTCACCAGAAACGCGGTCAGAAGACCGAGGCAGAGGATCAGCAGTATTTCAACAAGGAGATTTTTTGTCATGAGATGGCAGGTAACGGCACGGGGCTCGGCCTTATGAGAAATTCACGCCGGAGCTCCGGCGTTATCTTGACTGCTGCACCCTGATCCGGGTCAGGAGCGGCCCAACGGCCTGCTTTCATTGATAGCTACAAACCAGCAGTCAAGTCAACATTTTTTTCAGTCGGGAGGCGGTACGGGACAGCGGCGAGTCGAGGCAGGCCCAGACGGCCGCTGGTACCCGCCGCCGGCTGGCAGCGGCAGCCCACGGGCAAAAGCTGCGGCGTCCGGGGCAGGCACCCGGAGATGGCAGTCCGCAGCGACAGCCGGAGCGGCTGCACACTGGGCAGCGAACCGGAACATGCCGGTCGATACGCCGGCACGATCTCGCCGGAGGCCGCCGTTATCCGTACCACCCGGCAGGCGGTGACGCCGGGGAGCGGCCGCCATCCGGAAGGCTTTTCCCCTTGCATATCCAACGGTTTTTCCCTATATTTCTCCTTTATCAATCCTCCTCGTAAAGGCGCAATGTGAACAGGTGGTTACTGCCGATAAATGCTGCAATCCTTGTTTCGATCATCGCAATTCTTGCCCTGATTACCGCTGATATTCTCTCGTTCCGGATTGCCAGACTCTTCCCGCCGACAGCTGCAAAACCGGCGCAGCAGCAGGCCGCCGGGCAGAGTTCCGACGATCTGCAGTCTTTTGCGCCGATCCTTGCGAAAGGGCTGTTCGGCAAGGCGACGCAAGGGACGCTGACACCTGTTGTGGCGAAGAGCGCCGCGAAAGGCCAGGCCCAGGCATTCAATCAGTCCGACTTCGCCCTGCTCGGCACCGTGCAGGGCTCCTTCCGCGAAAGTTTCGCCCTGATCCAGAAAATCAGCTCAAAAGAAGAGCGGGTTTTCAGAATAGGAGATCCGGTGTTTACCGCCGGTCCGCTGGTTACGGTTAAAAAGGAATATGTCGAAATCCTTGCCGGCAAGGCGCGCACCAAGATTTTCACCCCGTCAGCAGCGCCGGCCGCAGCTTCATCATCGCCGCCGCCCGCCGGCGGCGCGCCGGCGGCAAACCCTCTTGCCGCGCAGACCAGCGCCGGCAATTATGTCATTGACCAGAGATCCCTGAACGCTTCGCTCGACAACATCGGCCAGGCCATGACCGACGCCAGACTCCTGCCAAGCATGAAGGACGGCAAGGTCGAAGGGTTTCGCGTCTCCGAAATCAAGCCGCAGGGGATTTTCGGTACCATCGGCATTAGAAACGGTGATGTTCTGCTCCGCATGAACGATTTCCCGATAGATTCACCGGAAAAAGCAATGCAGTCGTTTGCCTCGCTGAAAGGGCAGAGCAGGATACGGCTCGACCTGATCAGGGATGGCCAGCCGACAACTTTCAATTATGACATCAGATAACAGCTTTCTGTCCGGGGTTTCCGGTGCTGACCGAAACCCGTACGCCGCTACCCAGAAACCGCTCATTTTCCAAGAGGTTCCAGTGAAACGATACATTACAGCCATGGCCATCATAGTAACCCTCCTGCTGCCGCTGCCGGCGCTGGCAAAAGGGGTGATCCTCAATTTCACCGATGTTGACATTGCCACGATGGTAAAATTCATCAGCGATCTGACCGGCAAGAACTTCGTCATGGACGAGCGGGTGAAAGGCAAGATTTCCGTTTTCTCCCCTGCCAAGCTCTCCAATGAAGAGGCCTTCAACGTGTTCACTTCCGTCCTTGAGCTGAAGGGCTTTACTCTCATCCAGTCGGGCAAGGTCTACAAGATAGTGCCGACAGCTTCGGCCAAACAGTCAGGGACCAGACTCTATGCCGACAAGGAAAAGATCCCGGTCAATGAATCCTACATTGCCAGGGTCATCACCCTGGAAAACATTACCGCGCAGGAGGCGGTAACATTCCTCCAGCCGGTCGTTTCCAAGGATGGGCATGTGTCGGCTTTCGGACCCGCCAACATGCTGCTGGTGGTCGACTCGTCATTCAATATCCAGAAGATTATGGCGATCATCCAGGTGATAGATGCGGAGAAACGCCGCGATCTGCCGGAGATACTCTATCTGAAAAGCGCCGGGGCTGAAAATGTCGCCAAAGTCCTCCAGGACTGGCTTGGCAACAAGTCGGCAAAACAGCCCGGGCAGCCGGCAGCAGCGGCCTTAGGCACCACCATTGTCCCTGACAGCCGCTTGAACGCGATTCTGGTGTTCGGGCCGGAAAAGGACAAGGAAGAGATCAGGCAACTGGTGGCGCTGGTGGATGTCGTCCCGCCGATAAGCGGCGGCAAGGTGAATGTCTACTATCTGGAAAACGCCGATGCAACCGAGGTTGCCAAGGTTCTCGACGGTGTTGTCAAAGGGAGTTCCGCTACGCCGGGGCAGGCAGCGGCGCCGCAGGCTTCCCCCTTCGAAGGGGGGAAGATAACGATCACCCCTGACAAGGCGACCAACTCGCTCGTCATCATGGCATCGCCGACTGACTATCAGAACCTGCTGCAGGTTATTCAGAAGCTCGACCGGAAACGGCGGCAGGTGTTCGTGCAGGCATCGATTGTCGAAGTCTCCCTGGACAGGGCCAAGGAACTCGGTATTCAGTGGGGCTTCTTTGGCGGCGCAAGCAGCGGGGACCTGGCGACTGCCGGGATATTCGACCCGTTCGGCACGCTGACCCCCTTTTTCGCGGCTGTCGGCCAGCTCTCCCAGGCAGGACTGCTGCCTGAAGACATGAAGCTTGCCACTGCCGCCAATTTCCCGTTTATCCTGAAGGCGATGCAAGGCAACGGCATGCTGAACATCCTGTCGAGTCCGACCATCCTGACCTCCGACAACAAGGAAGCGGAGATATTCGTCGGCGAGAATATCCCTTTCCTCGGCACTTCCGTCATCAACGGCTCGACATCACAGCAGTCGATCGAACGCAAGGATACCGGCATCACGCTCAAGATCACGCCGCAGATCACCGATGGTGACTATATCAAGCTCGATGTGATGCAGGAGATTTCCGCACTCAAAGACACGATCAATGTCGGCGTTTCCTCCACCGACAGATCGATAACCAAACGTTCGGCAAAGACTTCGGTTATTGTCAAGGACCAGGAGACGGTCGCCATTGGCGGGCTGATTTCCGAAATAGAGCGCGAGTCGGAGACCAGGGTGCCGCTGCTTGGCGATCTGCCTCTCCTGGGATATCTCTTCCGGTCCAAGACGATGAAACGGGAAAAAACCAATCTGATCCTTCTCCTTACCCCGAGAGTCATCAAAGATGGTCGTGATCTGGACGATGTCACCCAGAAACAGAGAGTGCGCTTCAAGGAAGCTGCGCAGAAGGCGGACCCGGTAGATATTCCGGGATATATCGGCACCAGGCCTGCACCTGGCGCCGCCGCTCCGCAGGACGGGGGGAAGTAGCCTTGTCAGGCACAGCTGCAGCGTTACCGTTTGAAGAGCTGGCCGCCCGGCTGGGGCTCCCGTTCCAGGCAGAGCTCCACGACGCGGATATCGATGCGACATGGCTGTCCAGGCTGCCGCTCACCTTTGCCAAGTCCAATCTGCTGCTGCCGCTCCGGGAAGAGGACGGCTGCCTGCTGGTTGCCATGGGTAATCCGGTTAACCTGCTGGCGCTTGATGAACTGCAGAGTTTGGCAACTATGCCGGTGACAGGGGTGGCCGTCCCTCCGGAGGAGGTGCTGGCGGCAATAAACCGCCTCTACGCAAGACACTCCGGCTCCGCGCAGGAGGTGGTGGCAGAGCTGGAAGCCGAAGAGCTGTCAACCGTGGCAAGCCAGTTCAACCGTCCCCAGGACCTCCTGGACCTGACGGATGAAGCCCCGGTAATCAGGCTGCTGAACTCCATCCTCTTTCAGGCGGTCAAGGAGCGGTCCAGCGATATCCACATCGAACCGTTCGAACGGGAGCTGGATGTCCGCTTCCGCATCGACGGCATCCTCTACAAGATGCTCTCCCCGCCGAAGATCGTGCAGGAAGCTCTCACCTCCCGCGTAAAAATCATGGCGGGACTGAACATCGCCGAGAAACGACTGCCGCAGGACGGCCGCTTCCGGGTGATTGTCGCCGGCCGTGACGTCGACATCCGCGTCTCCATCATCCCGACATTTTTCGGCGAGCGGACGGTACTGCGTATTCTTGACAAGCAGCGCGGCGTGCTGTCGCTGACCGACATCGGGCTCGGCTCCCGTGAAAACAGCGTGGTGGAGCGGCTCCTGACCCGCACCAGCGGCATCATCCTCGTTACCGGGCCGACCGGCAGCGGCAAGACCACCACCCTCTACAGCGCCCTGACCAGGATCAACTCTCCGGACAAAAATATCATCACGATCGAAGACCCGATCGAGTACCAGCTCCCCGGAGTCGGGCAGATTCAGGTCAATCCGAAGATCGACCTCACCTTTGCCAACGGTCTGCGCTCGATTCTCCGTCAGGATCCCGACATCATCATGGTCGGCGAGATCCGTGACGCCGAGACAGCTGAAATCGCCATGCAGGCAAGCCTTACCGGCCACCTGGTCCTTTCGACCCTGCACACCAATGACGCAGCGACGGCCATCACCCGCCTGATCGATATGGGCATAGAGCCGTTCATGGTGGCATCGACACTCTCCGCGGTTCTTGCGCAGCGGCTTGTCCGCCGCATCTGCCCGCACTGCCGCGAAGAGTACCGTCCGGACAGGGAGTATGCCGGCATCACTCTCCCGGAAACGCTCTACAGAGGGCGAGGCTGCGAAAAGTGCTTCCAGCTCGGCACCACCGGCAGAACCGGCATTTATGAACTGCTGCCGGTTGATGCCGAACTCTGCTCGATGATCATCCGCCGTACCTCCACCCAGGAGATCAAGGAATACGCTATTGCCAGAGGGATGCGGACACTGCGCGATGACGGTCTGGAGAAGGCTTTTGCCGGAGTTACCACCCTGGAGGAAGTGCTCCGGGTGACGCAGGAAGACTATGCCGATATTTCGCTATAAGGGGTACCGGCAGGATGGCAAAGAGAGCAGCGGCTCGATCACTGCCGACACTCTCCGGGCTGCCCGTGAACGGCTGAAGAATGACGGCATTCTCCCCACGGGTATCGAAGAGGAGACAGCGCAAACCTCCAGAAGCGGTTTTTCCTCCCTGCGCCGCCGCGTCGGTCTGCCGGAACTGGCGCTGGTCACCAGAAGACTGGCAACGCTCCTCGGAGCGTCCATGCCGCTTTTCGAAGCGGTCACTACCCTGATGGAGCAGGAGCGTCCCGGCGAGATGCGCAGCGTCCTCTCCAGGGTCAAGGAGCGGCTGGCCGAAGGGAAAGGGCTGGCAGCTGCCCTTGCGGAGGAAAGGCCGCTTTTCAGCGAAAGCTACATCTCCATGGTTGCCGCCGGCGAGGCCAGCGGTGCTCTCGACACGATTCTGGAACGACTGGCCGACTTTCTCGAAGAGCAGGAGGCGATACGCAGCAAGGTTACCACGGCGCTTGCCTATCCGCTGCTCATGGCGGTTGTGGGTGGCGGCGTGATGCTTTTTCTGCTGGCCTTTGTCATCCCGAAGATCACCACCGTTTTTGCCGACAACAAGGCGGCACTGCCGCTGATCACTATCGCTCTTCTCAAGGTCAGCAACATCCTGCGCCAGGGGTGGTGGCTGCTGCTGCTTGCGGCTGCCGCCGTGCTGTTTGCCTACCGCCGCCTGATGAAGATCGACAGGTTCCAGCTGCGGCGGGACTCTCTCCTGCTGCAAGCGCCGCTGTTCGGAGCGCTCCTGCAGAAACTTCTCCTCGCGCGTTTTGCAAAGATTCTGGGGCTGCTTCTTTCAAGCGGCGTACCTGTAATCCGGGCAATGGAGATTACTGCCGAAGCAGTGGTCAACCGTGCCTACAGGATTTTTCTGGGAGAGGCTAAAATCGAGTTGATAGAAGGGGGAAAACTTTCGACCACTCTTGCCCGCAGTCCGCTTTTCCCGCCGCTGCTGATACATCTGATCGGCATCGGCGAGCAGAGCGGCACGCTGGATGCCATGCTGAACAAGGCCGGGAGCGCTTTCGAGCGGGAGTTTGATACCGCGACAACCCGTTTCATGGCGCTGCTTGAGCCGATCATGGTCCTTGCCATGGGACTGGCGGTCGGCTTTGTCGTCGTGGCGGTGCTACTGCCGATATTCGAGCTGAATCAGCTGGTGAAGTGACCACAGGGGAAGGCTGAGATAACGGTTCCGTTCTCAACCTCAACCTCAACCTACATTGCGGAGGAATTGAATATGCAGCATCATGTACGCAGCAACAGCGGTTTCACCCTCATTGAAATCATGGTCGTAATTGTCATTCTGGCGCTGCTTGCCGCGCTTGTCGGCCCCAAAATAATCGGCAGGAGCGATGATGCAAAGATTGCCGATGCGAAAGTGCAGATCAGGAAT
>JAGFXN010000212.1 GCA_017861215.1 Deltaproteobacteria bacterium
GGAATTCTGCCTATCCGGGTATTGAGTGTATAGGTCACGTCAAGAGAAGGTTCTCCGCTGCCAAGTGTTTTGCGCGAAGGTAAGGTTACTCCTGCCGGGAGTTCGGCGATAAGGACAGATTCCACCGGCTTCCCGAGCATTTCGCTCCGCTTTTTGCCGAACATGTTTTCTGCCATGCGGTTTACCGAGATGACGTTTCCTTTGTCATCCACGGCGACAAGAATTTCCGCCATCCCCAGCAGAATCGCTTCTGATTTCTTCTGCTCCGCAGCCAGTTGCTCCTGAAGCCGCTGGTTGTCCTGCAGCGTCCGGTTATAGAATATCGCCCTCTCAACCCTTTTTAACATGTCATCGTTGGAAAAAGGCTTTGCAATGTAGTCCAGAGCCCCCTCTTTCATCGCCTGCACAGCTATTTCTTCGCTGCCGTGCGCGGTCATCATGACAACAACCATCGAGGGATACCCTGCCCTGACGCTTTTCAGAACCTGCAGACCGTCCATTCTAGGCATCTTTATATCGAGCAGCAGCAATTCAAACTGTTCTTTGGCAAGCGCCTCCAGAGCCTCAACCCCGTCCCTGACACGTACCGTCCGGTAGCCGGCATCTTCCAGCTGCAGCTTCAGAATCAGTGCAATATCTGTCTCATCATCGGCGATAAGAATTTTATCCTTTGCCATTATCAGCTCCATGTAGTGGCACCCAGATGGTAAAAACATTGCCGCCGGAGGCACCTGTTGTGTGATAAATCATGCCGCCATGCCTTTCCATTATCACTTTACAGATAGCCAGACTCAGACCGCTGCTGCTGGCATTACCCTCCTCCGGTCGACCGACCTGCTGGAATTTGCTAAAGAGCTTTTCCCGGTCTTTTTCCGGAATCTCATCGCCGCCATCGGCAACAGCTACCGCTATAAAGCCATCGCTAATTTGAGCCGAAAGAGTAACTACCGTGTCATTCGGAGAGAACTTGATCGCATTGGAGAGGAGGTTGGTAAGGACCTGCCCAAGACGGTCGTAATCGCCATATACCTTTGGCAGATCCAAGCCGATATCGTTAACCAGCGAAATGTTTTTATGAAGTGCGGCGCCCTTGATCTCTTCCAGAGAATAAAGAACCACCTCGCCGATCTGTAAAGGCCGCATGGAAAACGTTGTCTGTCCTGCCTCTATTTTCGAAAGCTCCAGAATTTTGGCGATAAGGGTAATAAGTCGCTCCGTGTTTCTGAAGCAGACTCCCAACATCTCCCGCTCAACCCCGGTAAGCCACTTGCCTTTTTTCAAAACAAACTGCAAAGACCCCTTCATCGAAGTAAGCGGTGTTTTCAATTCATGCGAAATTTTGGCAATGAAGTCGCTTTTTAATCTGTCAATCTCACCGTCAGCAGTCACATCACGAATACCGAGCAGCAGACCTCTGGAAGAGCCGTTATCATCCAGAAGATCGGTCACGGCAAAGCGTAACTGCCTGCTCTTATACTCAAGTACGGTTACCCGTTTCCCTGTGAATGTACTTGCGTCAGGATTGTTTATGAAAAGTTTTTCGAGGTCACTCAGGCCCGGTAACTTACAGAGCCGGACAAGCGGTTCACTCACCAGTCCGGCAATTTCTCTCCCTAACAGATTTTCAGCCGTTGTATTCAGCTGAATTATTCTCTGCTGACTGTCGGTAACTATCAAACCATCCATCAGGCTCTTGATGATTGCCTTCTGCATGCCAGCTTCCAGTTCAAGCTGTTCCGACCGTTCCGTCACTCTTGCTTCAAGTTGACTGTTCAGCAATAACAGTTCCCTGTTTTTCTCGACAATTATGGCGTCGCGTTCACTCAAAGCTTTTGTCATTCCGTTGACTGTTTCGGCAAGCGTTCTGAACTCCTGGCTGCCGCTTTCCGGAATCCTGATAGAGTAATCTCCGGCCGCTATCGCCTTGACCGCATCGACAAATCTGCGCAAGGGGAGAGTAAACTGCCATGCGAAAAAGTATGCCAGAATAACAATGAGAGTGATACTGACTGCACCGCATAGCAGCAGGTTACGGAAATTTTCGCGCCTGATGCTGCCGAACTGACTCTTTGCAAGAGCAACCGCAATGGAACCGATGAACTCTCCTTTATGGTTGTGCAGCGGCTCAGCGATCATCTCATACTCACGGCCTTGCAGAGATGATGTCCCCTTGAATGAAAATCCGGCTTGCAGAGAACGGACAACTTTTTCATCAAGATTTGAGGGGAGACCCTCAAAGACGGACATGGTGCTGGCAATTCGCTCTCCCATCTGCGTTATCAGCATTTCGACACTCTTGCCGAACACCTTCTGCTGGGCATACGGCAGATGCGGATCCTTGTTGACATCATCACCAGCAACGACAGCGCCGAGAATTCTTCCTTCCTGGTCGACCACCGGCAGAAGGATGATCTGCACCATGATATCTTTGTGCCCCTGCAGAGCCTGACAGACATCTACGCTCACTTCCTGGCAGTATTCCTCGTACGTTATCAGCTCGGTAGTAATGATCGGCTGCCTGCGGTCAAAAAGGCTGTTGAGAAGCTGTCCACGCAGGAAAGAACTGGAACTGATTTTCCCGTTCGTACGCACAAGTACATTCTGCCTCGCATCAAAAACGGTCAGCATCTCAAGAAATTCGAGCGACTTTGCCCAACGGTCTACCGCCTCTTGTAAGCCGCTGGCATCAGAATTGACAAAGAGCCGTTGCACAGTTGCTGCAGAAATCGGCAGCTTCAATGCTTCAAGAACCAGCTCCGGTCGCGCGTTGAATTGAGTCTTGGCAAATCTGAGTGAAGATTGCAGATCCTTGGCTATTTCTTCATTGGTAAAGCGTTGAATTGACAGTATGGACGAGAGAAAAAGGATGGCATAAGAAGATGCCAGGATGACGGCTATTGTCAGGAAGAGTTTGTTTTTTACGGTAAGGCTTTTTTTCATATGTCACCCGGAAGATGCCACGCCTAGAATCCTTCTGCCCTCACATTGCGGGACATTAACTCTATAACTGCATCTCTAGCCGGTCTGTCATTGTAAAGAATATCATTGACCTTGAAAGCTATCGGCATCTCTACCCCAAGCCTCCATGCGAGCAGACACGTCGACTCGGTCGTTTTGACCCCCTCGGCAACCATCCGCATTTCGTTCAGGATAGCGGCAAGTGTCCGCCCCTGCCCAAGGTAGATGCCGACGGTACGGTTGCGGGAGAGATCACCCGTGCAGGTAAGCACCAGATCACCCATCCCTGCCAGGCCGGAAAAAGTCTCGTCGCGAGCGCCAAGAGCAACGCCAAGACGGGAGATCTCGGCCAGTCCCCGGGTAATAAGGGCTGCCCGGGTATTGGCACCGAATCCGAGCCCGTCGCTAATGCCGGCAGCAATGGCGATAACATTTTTTACTGCCCCTCCCAGTTCCACCCCGGTTACATCACTGTTTGTGTATACCCGGAAATAGCTGCAGGTGAAGGCATCCTGTACCTCCTTGGCGACAAAAGGGTCAGCGGCAGCCGCCACCACTGCAGTAGGCATCTCCAGCGCAACCTCCCGGGCAAAGCTCGGACCGGAAAGTACGGCAAACCTCCGGTACTGCTCGGGTGAAAGGAGTTCTTCATAGACCTGCGACATC
>JAGFXN010000213.1 GCA_017861215.1 Deltaproteobacteria bacterium
TCGATGCTTTCAGGACGGACAGCGGTTTCGAGCAGTATTTTCGCTGTATCCTCCAGGAAGCTGGGTTGCTTCAGCTGTTTTCCTGAAATATTGATGGCCACTTTCAAATCATGATGACCGGCATCCGCCCATGCCCGGGCCTGTAGACAGGCGGTACGGAAGATCCATTCACCTACCTTGAAAATAAGGTTTGAATCCTCAATCAGAGCAATGAATCCCGAAGGAGGGAGGAGCCCGAATTCGGGACTCTGCCAGCGCACCAAGGCCTCAACGCCGGTGATTCTACCGGTTTTCAGATCCCATTGGGGTTGATACTCGAGAAAGTATTCCTCCTTTTCCAATCCAAGGCGCAGGCCGTTTTCAAGCGCTACCCTGCGCATGATCTTCAGATTCATCTCCTCCGAAAAGAAACGGAACCCGGCCTTGCCCTCACCTTTGGCATGGTACATGGCTGTATCGGCACACTTGATCAGGGTGTCTTCATCCATACCGTCTTCAGGAAACAGGGCGATGCCGACACTGGCGCTCGTGTAGATCTGCTTGCCCTCAATCTCAAACGGCCGAAAGAAATGGGAGAGGATCCTCTGGCCAACGGCGTTCAGTTGAAGCTGGCCGTCGGTCATGTGGATAATCATGACGAACTCATCGCCGCCAAGTCTTGCCAGTGTATCGGAGCTGCGCACCCTTGCGGCGAGTCTTTCGGAAACTTTTTTCAGCAGTTTATCGCCAAAGTCGTGTCCCAGAGTGTCGTTGACATCCTTGAAGTTGTCCAGATCGAGGAAAGCGAGGCATATTTTGCTCTGCTCGCGGCGAGCCCGCGCCATGGCCAGTCTGAGCCGATCCAGAAACAGCGTCCGGTTGGGAATCCCGGTCAAGTGGTCTAGGAAAGCGAACTTGTACAGTCTTTCCTCGGTCTCTTTTTTCTCGGTCAAGTCTTCGCAGGTGGTGACAACACCAAGATATCTATCTGCATCATTTTTGACGGCAACGGAGTTCAGCAAAACCGGAAACTCCTCACCGGTTTTGTTGATGTTGACACTCTCGCGTTTCCAGGCTTCGAAGTCTTTGAGAGTTTCGGCAGAAACAGGCCGGCGCCGCTTCGCGTCGGCAAAAGTTCCTACCGTCATCCCTATCAATTCTTCCACATCATAGCCGTGAATCTTCGCTTCGGCAGGATTGGAGTAAATTATCGTGCCATTCACGTCGCTCAAGGTCATGCCGATAGGGAGACAATCAATCGCCTGTTTCAGCATTTTGAGCCGGTCTTCCGCAAATCTCATTTCGGTGATGTCCTGCAGTGTGCCGATGACCCGGCTGTGCCTGTCAGAAACCATCGCCACTGTTTTGCCATGAATACTTGCCAGTTGCAGGGTTCCATCCGGTCTGTTGATCTGGCATTCAAAACTGAAATCCGCTCCGTCCGTAACCGCCTTGTTCACTATCTGCTGCACGGTTTCTCTGTCTGCAGGATGAACCGCCGCAACAAACTCTCCGAAGGAGGAAAATCGGTCCACGTCAAGAATCCGGAACAGCTCGTTCGATCCCCAGAATAAACCGGTTAGCGGCTGCCATTCCCAACTTCCCAATCTGGAAATCTGCTGGGCGCGTGCCAGTCTTTCTTCGCTGTCAACCAGACCTCTGGTAACCTCACTGGTACGAAGCATGTAATGTATCCGGTAAATCAGGAGTTCCGGTATGGCCGGTTTGGCCATGTAATCAGTCGCGCCGGCCTCGAAGGCATGACGTATGGAGTCCGTACTTTCCGAGCCGGTTAACATGAGGATCGGAGTATGCATGCCATGGGGCAGTTTGCGGATTTCCTGACAGGCAGTGAAACCGTCCATCCCCGCCATAATCAGGTCAAGCACGACAAGGTCAGGATACAGGTCCGCGAATCTGGTCAAGGCAGTTTCTCCGTCCGGGGCGGTAACCGTGAAGAAGCCGGCTTGATCAAAAGCGTCTTTGAGGGTAATGCGGATGAAATTATCATCATCTACTATCAGAATCAGCGGTTTGCTGGTTACGTGTTCACCATTTGTCATAGGATACCGATCTCCATCTCCTGTTCAGTGACACAGGAACGCATGAATACTTGCTCCGCTACTGCTCCAGCACAACACCATAAGACTTCAGGAACTCTATTGCTGAACTACTACCGCCCTAAAGGCGGCGGGTTCAAAATGATGTCGGCTGAAAACTCAACTGTGATGATATTTCAAATGCCATACGATTGACTGTATGTGGTGAAATTAATTTGGAATCATATCTGAGCCGCACCCGCTAGGCAAGCATCTTCTGCACCGTTGTCCTCTGCACCAGTCAACTGCCACCATTCTCTGCACAGTCAACCAGTCAAGGGTACCCCCGATGCAGCCAGGAAGGGCGGCGGCACGACAACCGGTAGCTGCAGCATCTTGCAGTCTGAAGTCGGCACAACACCCTTTTATCAACAATGTCATCCTTGATTTGTTTTGAATTACGTTGTTTTTACTTTCCATGAAGGCTATATTTTAATCTTTTTTATCACCCTTGCTCATTCTTCCGGAAATACTCTGTCATGGCAACCATCGTGTTCATGATCCTTTGCGGCACCCTGCTCGGCCTTGCCGCCGGTTTCATCATGCACCGGGCTGACTTCTGTCTGGCAGGCATGTTCCGGGACCTGTTTCTTTTCAGGACGGTATTCAAACTGCGCATCCTGTTGCTGCTGATCGTTACCAGCATGCTCCTGTTCGAAATCGCCAGGCTGTCCGGCATGCTCCGTCTTTACCCGTTTCCCTTGTTCGGCTCTCCTTCCCTGGCTGCCCCGCTGGGCGGCATGATCTTCGGCACCGGCATGGTGCTGGCGGGCGGCTGCGTAGTCGGCTCGCTGTACAAAACCGGCAGCGGTAGTATCCCCAGCCTGGTAGCAGTAATCGGTCTTGTTGCCGGCAGCGCCATATTCGCGGAAATTTTCCCCTGGTGGAGCCGGATAACCGCAGCCGCAACCGTTCTGAATGGCAAAATCACCCTGGCGCAGGCGTTCGACATCTCCCCACTTTTTCCGGCAGCGCTGGCAGCCGCCTGCGCCCTGCCCTGGGCCATGGCCGTCTACCGCAGAGGGGGATGGGTGCGCCGGACCTACACCGAGGGTTCGTTGCAGCCCTGGCTGGCAGCACTGCTGCTCTCCCTCATCGGCCTCATCTCCGTTATCGCCATCGGCATGCCGCTGGGAATAACCACCTCCTATGCCAAGGCCGCGGCCGTCACCGAGTCGGTCATCTGCCCGGGGCACTACGCCGGTCTGCGTTTTTTCCAGACAACCCCCCTGCAGTTCACGCAGCCGCTCACCGGCGCCGTGCTGCGCGGCGGACCGGGCAAAGAACTTGACGCCATCTCCCTGATACAATTTCCCCTGGTGTTCGGCATTGTTGGCGGCGGCACCCTGTCGACCCTGCTGCTGGGCGAGTTCAGGATCCGCTGGAAAGTGCCGCTGCGACAATACCTGTCGGCCGTGGCCGGGGGAGTGCTGATGGGGCTGGCCTCCCGGATGGCCGCAGGCTGCAATGTGTGGCACCTGCTGGGAGGTCTGCCGATCATGGCCATACAGAGCATCCTCTTCCTTATC
>JAGFXN010000214.1 GCA_017861215.1 Deltaproteobacteria bacterium
CCTTTCTGCTGTATCATCTCAAGCGAAAAGGATTTTCCGAGTGCAAAGCGGTGGTTGCTTCGGAGGGGGTCAGGTTGACAGCCCGCCGCTGAACAGCTTCTTTCCAGCATGCCTGAACGCAAAGGGCGCTGCCGTGCGGCAGCGCCCTTTGTCATGGACTATTTTATTTCCGGCTCCTTGATGAGCTGGGTGCCGGGCTCCAGAGGCCTTGCCGGTTCTAACTCACGCGGCGCGGGCTTGCCGGGCACTGCCTGCGGCGCCGGCGGTGTCTGGGGCGGCTGCATTGCGGCAGGCGCCGGGGGGCGCAACCGTGACGAATCCTCTCCAGGAGGAGTAGCGGCGGCTGGAGCAACCGCCGGTTTCTCCGGCTTCCTGTCGGCAAGCGGGTTGCGGAAATACTGCAGCAATGCTGCCATGTCGGCATACTGTTTGTTATAGAGCACGGATACCTGCCGTGCGCCCTTGCCTGATGAACTTTCACTCTTGGCAAAAGCCCGGCCGATTCCGGCGATGGACTTGTTCTTGATACTTACCTGATCGGTGAGGTTGGCCCGTGACTCCTCAAAGTCTGGATACTGCAGTGCCAAGAGCGGCACATAGGTGAGGACGCGCTGGCGGAAATTCGGGTACTCCCAGAGAAGTGACCCGTCGGCATCAAGAATCTGCCCGGTCATGATCAGGTTGTTGTAGTTATCCTCCAGATAGGCCATTTTTGTGCTGGAATAGATTTTCTCCAGCATGGTAATGCCGCTGACCGTAACCAGCATCACCGCATCAACATTGTGTCTGACGATGAATTTCTTCAACTCTTCCGGTTTGTAGAAGTACTTGGTGTAGATGATTCCGGCATCATCGCGGCGCTCCCGTCTCGAAACAATGTCTGCATACAACTGGTCAGCCTCTTCATCCAGAAAGCGGACGGAAAAATACTCGCCGGTCCCCTTGAGAATTTCAACCAGTTCCTTTTCGTTCTTCCGGTTCGCCTCGCGAATGATTTTCAGCACCTCACCCTTTTCGGGATGGCGGATATCAGAGTCTGCATCGAGCATGATCGGAGCAACCCCGAGGACACGTACCTTCTTCTCGTAAACCTCTCGCGGGACGTTGTAGTAGTTGGCAGCGCAACCGGTAAGTGCCAGCATCAGGGTTGACAGGAGCATGGTTTTGAAAAGCTGTTTCACGTTGAATCTCCTTTATAAAAAATGTCAGTGCCTATCCGTACAGAACGTTCTGAGAGATCGCGCCCGGATGTATGGCAGAATTGGCCGGGTCGAAAGTGCAAAACCGCAGACGCAGCATCCAAAGGGCATAAACACGGCTATGCCTAGGATGTTGTGATTGAGACACGGTCAAAGATGCCGTGAAGACGGGATGCACTGGTACTGTTTCTGTATGGATACGTTCCTAGGCTCTTATAGCAAAAGGCGCAGTTTATTGCCAGCTTCAAAATCCCTTGAAATCGGCTAGAGGGAGAATCTCGTAGCGGTCAAGCGGCGGGCTGAGAATTACACTGTCGATCGGGCGATTGATATCCGGATCATCAAAGCTCAGGATGAGGCTGCTCCCTTCAGCGGTTGTAATTTCAATGCCGTTCGGAACGGCAAGCCCGTCGGCGGAACGGTAATCGCGGTACGCGACTGCGTCGCCGGCGGCATTGACTTTCTTCTGCACAAGGCCGGCGGCATCATAGTAAACCTGCTCGACTGTGCCGTCAGCCCTGGTGAATGAACGCTCCAGAGAGGGGCCGGCAGGGTGCGGAGGCTCCAGCACCCACTGCAGCAGCGGCCAGATTCTTACCCCGAGCCGGTCCGGCAGTTCCTGCATGCTCCCCTGCCACCCCTTCTTCTCCCTCTCCATGAGGCAGAGAACTTTCCCGTCATTGATGACAATATCGAAAATGCTCTGCCCGAACGGCGCCAGAATGGTGAGGCGGAAGCTTTCCGGCCGCTTGTAGAACAGGACGCCGTTGCCGCTCATCTGCCCTCCGGGTGAAGTGAGCGAAATATTCACCGCACCCTGGAGGGTCTCAATAGCAGCTCCGTGAATTGCAACCGGCTCCTTTTGCAGTGGTGCCGCGGCACAGGCGGAGAGAGACAGCATCAGCAAAAGTGCCGGCAGAAGCCGCATCAGCAGGCACCTCCCGCAAGCAGCCGGTCGAGCCGGTAGCCGGCGGCAGCGGCCGACTTCAGCAGCCGTTGCTTTGCTGCCGGAGTTCCGGCATCTTTCCTGGTTCGTCCGTCACCGGCAGCTGCTGCCAGTGATACAAGCTCCAGCAGTTCCAGCAGCAGTTCCCACCGCTCCCTGATAAACCACTGAAAGCCGCCGCTGCTGTGCAGTCCGAGGAAAGCGGCGACATCCCTGTCTGCAAGCAGTGTCGGCAGCAGCTCTGCCTGGGCCGGCGCAGAAAAAGCCATAAATCTCTGCCAGCGCAGCAGCACGGCAAAAAGCGCCATGACTGCGGCTATATCAAGCTGCGCCAGTCGGTCCCCTGTGGCGGTTGCTTCACCGCTGAGCTCTTCTTCCAGGGGCCTTGCCAACCCGAAATTGCTGACCAGATCACTGCCGGCAGCAGCAGGGTCAGCCGCAGCAGTCAGCTCACCGCAGCGATGCAGCACCAGCCAGACAAAGATGAGCAGTTTTGCCGTCTCGCCGGCAAGCAGGGATCCTTCCCGTTGCGCCGCTTCCTCCAGATACGCCAGCTCTGCCAGCAGCGCCTTTATCTGCTGCCTGCCGCTGTCCGTGAGTCCGGCTGTCACTGCCAGCGCGCTGAGGAAAACTTGCTGCGTATCGGCAAACTTTTCTTTTTCACGGGCCAGGTCTGCCGGAGCGAGCCCGGCAAACTCCTCCGTGAGGAGAGCACGGCTCTTTTCCAGATGACTGCGGAGCAGGTCAATCAGTGCTGCATAGCGAATCTGCTTCACCTCTTCATCAATCGACGCAACGCCCCGCCCCGCAAGGTTCTGGCAGAGTTTTCCCCAGGTGCCGTAGTCGTCGTCCCGTATTTCGCGGAAGTCGAGGTAGACGTGATAGTCGTACGCTTCCAGGCTGATGAAGAACCCTTCGTTGCACAGTTCCCTGCCGTTGCTGATAAACTCGCTGCCAGCGGCATAATCCCGGTAGACATAGTAATGGCGGCCATCGCCGTTAAAGCCGAGAGCCGAGCCGACTGTCTCGGTAGCGTGGGTCATCTCCCCGTTGCCGCAATTTACCGCATACTGGGTTGACAGCTTGATCCGGCCGGAAACCGTGGCAAAGCGGTTGTGGTAGAAAACCAGTGCCCGCTGGTCACCGGCGCGGTTCGAATAGGCAAAGACATCCTCGTACAGATGCTCCCCGTTCTTGAAGTCGTAAAAGCGGAAGTTTTCCGCCCCGGAGAAGAGCCAGCGGCGGCGCATCAGCGGGAATATTCTCTTCTCGTGCTCTTTGACAAGATGTTCGTCGACAGGCTCGTCCCAGTATGCCTTCTTGTATTCCATGCCGTACTTTTCGTGGAAACCTTCGACCTGTCCGTGTCCGATCATCGGCAGGCCGGGCATGGTGACCAGCAGCACGGTCGCCCCGATATACTTGCTCTCCCGGCCGAACTGCTCCACCGCGGTCTTTTC
>JAGFXN010000215.1 GCA_017861215.1 Deltaproteobacteria bacterium
CGAGCATTATGAAATTGGCACTTGAACTGATAATCCTGCTTCCCTTGTTGGGAGCTATCATCAATGCCCTCTGCGGGAAGTATTTCCCCCGCCGGTTGAGCGAAGCGCTGGCCTGTGCCGTCATCTGGGGGAGTTTTGCCGCGGCCCTTGCCGCCTTTCGCGCCTACACCGGTCCGGTCAGCGTTGAAATCGCTTCCTGGCTGGCAGACTTTGACTTCAGTGCGCCGCTGACCCTCTATATCGATCCGCTCTCCCTGGCGCTGATCCTGATGATCACCTTTGTCTGCGGCCTGATTCATCTCTACTCCGTTGCCTACATGGGCGCTGATCCCGGTCACGTCCGCTACTTTGCCCTGCTGAACCTGTTTGTCGCCGCCATGCTTCTGCTGGTGCTGGCGGAGAACCTGCCGCTGCTCTACATGGGGTGGGAAGGGGTCGGCTTCTGCTCCTATGCGCTCATCGGCTTCTGGTACCAGGAGGAGAAAAATGCCGATGCCGGCCGCAAGGCGTTCATCGTCACCAGGGTTGGGGATGTGGCCTTCGGCATTGCCATCGTCTGGCTGTTCCAGCTGTGCGGCACCGAATCCATCGTTGCTTTGAACGGTATGGGTAGTTCTCTCCAGCCATGGAAGATAACGGCCATCGGTCTGCTGCTGCTGTTTGGCGCGGCCGGTAAATCAGCCCAGGCGCCGCTGATGGTCTGGCTGCCGGATGCCATGGCGGGGCCGACGCCGGTTTCCGCCCAGATCCATGCCGCCACCATGGTGACCGCCGGCGTTTACCTGCTGCTGCGGCTCTTTCCGTTGATCAGCCTTTCCCCAGCGGTGCTGGCCGCCATTGCTGTCACCGGCGCCGTGACCGCCTTCTACGGAGCAAGCTGCGCTCTGGTGCAGCGCGATCTGAAAAGGATTCTCGCCTACTCGACCATCAGCCAGATCGGCTTCATGATGCTCGGTGTCGGGGCAGGGGGAATCAGCGCCGCCACCTTTCATCTGCTGGTGCACGCCTTTTTCAAAGCGCTGCTCTTCCTCGGGGCAGGCTGTGTCATCACCGCCATGCACCATGAACAGGATATCTACCGCATGGGCGGACTGCGGAAGAGCCTGCCGCGGACCTTCTACCCGTTCCTGATCGGCGCTCTCTGCCTGGCCGGATTTCCTCTCACCGGCGGCTTTTTCAGCAAGGACAGCATTCTTGCCGCTGTCTGGGGGCATGGCGGCCAGCTCTACGGCGTGCTCTACGGGGTCGGCCTGCTTACTGCCTTCCTCACTGCCTTTTATACCTTCCGGACCGTCTGGCTGGTGTTTGGCGGTGAACAACCGGCTGAGCGATCGACTGCCAAAGTTTCGCCGTTGATGGAATTCATCCTGGTGCCGCTTGCTCTGCTCGGCCTGGGCGGCGGCCTGCTCAACCTGCCGCCACTGTTCGGCAGCGGACTGCTTGACGCCTTTCTGGCACCACTCAACGGCAGTCCGGCAGCGCACCTCTCTCACGGTACGGAACTGCTGCTCCTGTCAATCGCTTCCTGCCTCGCTCTGACCGGCATTGCCGCGGCCTGGTATTACTATGGCGGTTCCCGCCGCCAGCAGCGTCTTGCTGAAGCAGAAGCACCGGTCTCCGGGGCGGAAGCCTTCCTGCTGCACGGCTGGTACGTGGATGACCTGTACCGGCTGCTGTTCATCCGTCCCTATGTCTACCTTGCCCGGTTTTTATGGGAGAGGGTTGATGAAAGGGGCATTGACAACTCCATCGACCGTCTTGCCTCGCTGCTCGGCCGGGGAGGGTCGTTGCTGGGGAGCTGGACCTGCGGGCGGGTGTCGCTCTACCTGCTCAGTTTTGCTGCCGGGGCAGCGCTGCTCATCGGCTGGATGGCATGGCTGGTATTTTCTGGCGGGGGGTAGCTATAACTCCCCCTGTCCCCCTCTTAACGTAAGAGGGGGAACGACAATGATTGTCACAAGTGATAATGCCAGGAGATGTAAAACCTGTGTCCCTCCCCTTATGTAAGGGGAGGACAGATTGGGTTATGGATTGCACAGTGAGCTGAACATTTATGAGGGTGGTTATGGCTGGAGTTTTACGTACAGTGGTGGTCAACGATTTGATGCAGCAGGGATACACCTACACCCTGTCCGAGCTGCCGGGGGAGAATTTCCATCCGGACTTCAAGCCGCAGCTGACGCCGCAGGAGATGCTGACTCTGGGCGTTTTCGGCGGCAGATATATGACCGACTGTGGCGACGAGTTTCCGGCGGAGTGGTTTGCCAATGCCAGGCTCTGTCACGAGAGCCATCGCCCGGAACTGAACTTCTTCGGCGTGAACGCCTCCAAGCCGCTCGCCTACTGGCGGGCAAAGGGGTGGCTGTACCACGAGGATCCGCGCGGCTGGTTTCAGTGGTACTGCCGCTACTACATGGGGCGGCGCTGCGCCGATGACGCCCGCCAGATCAGGCGCTGGCTGGCGATCAGGCGGCATATCGCCCAACTGCAGAAAAACTGTCCGCCAGGAGTGCTCACCTGCCGCCCCAGACAGCGTCAGGCGCTGCTCCACTGGGCCTATGACAGCCGCTTGCTGTGATGAACAAAATGCCAACAGGAAAAGGAGGAAGCATGCGCACACAATCTATGGTCATCGTTTTTGCAGCAATTCTGGCTTTGTGCGGCACGACGTGGGCAGATGTCACGGTGCAGATGAGTCTTGTCGATGAGAAGGGGATTGGCGCTACGGTCGGCCAGGTGATAATCAGTGAGTCTCCCTACGGCCTGGTGTTCACCCCGGCGCTCTCCGGCCTGCCGCCGGGTCTGCACGGTTTCCACCTCCACGAGAATCCGAGCTGCGCCGCTAAGGAAAAGGATGGCAAGCAGGTGCCGGCTCTGGCTGCCGGAGGGCATTACGATCCGGCTGCCACTAAAAAGCACGGCCTCCCCTGGGGCGATGGCCACCTGGGAGATCTGCCCGCCCTGTTCGTTGACGCCGCCGGCAAGGCGGCCAGTCCGGTGCTGGCCCCGCGACTGAAGCTTGCCGACCTGCCGGGCCGTTCGCTCATGGTTCATGTCGGCGGGGACAATCATGCCGACCATCCCGCCCCGCTTGGCGGTGGCGGCGCGCGTCTGGCCTGCGGCGTGATCCGCTAGACTGGAATCCGGTCTTAAAAAACTGCCTCAGTTCTGACTCGTTAGAAGATTAATAGTGAACTCCAGCGCCTTGAAGATGGCCGGATTTTGTGAACGCGAGAGCCTGCGAGAACAAGGCCTGTGCATCTGACAAAGGAAATAAATTCAGGAGCAGACACCATGACCTCTCCCCTGCGCATTGCCAAAAACGATCATGCCGAGTTGTTCATTTTACCACAGATGGCCAATCGGCACGGCCTGATCACCGGAGCCACCGGCACCGGCAAAACCGTGACCCTGCAGACCCTGGCCGAGCAGTTCTCAGCCATAGGGGTCCCCTGTTTCATGTCCGACGTAAAGGGTGATCTGACCGGTATTTCCCAAACGGGCGGCGGCAACAGCAAGGTGACGGAGCGTCTGGAGAAGCTGGGGCTTGCCGAACATCAGTTCCGTGGCTATCCGGTAACACTCTGG
>JAGFXN010000216.1 GCA_017861215.1 Deltaproteobacteria bacterium
TCGTTGCGGATATCTGGCTGTCACCTACCGGCTATCTTTTTTAGAACTGTTTTGCAATATTCTTCTGAAAAACAGGCTTTTATCCGTAGCAAGAAAAAAGGACATGAATACAAGTAGTTGTGAACTAATTAAAATTACTTTAAATATAATTCCAGGATAACTGGAGTTTGGCACGGATGGTGTAAAAAGAATTAGTGCTTGCCATTGATGCAACTACTGAAACAGGAGGGTTATCATGCAATGTCCAAAGTGCCGAGGGAGAATGTTTGCTGAGAAGTACTATGACTTTGTGCGCTCTTTTGATGCCTGGAAATGCACCTGTTGCGGAGAGCTGGTTGATTCCATAATTCTAGCCAACAGAAGCAGAAACGCAGGTAGACGCGACTAAGGGTGGTTACTTCTCGTGACAAAAAGGGGGCTGAAAAGCCCCCTTTTTATTTGCCGGTTTTGCCCCGTACTGTTGACCGGACGTTCATGAACTATCTCGACCTTCCGGAACCATTATTTCCTGCCGGGACTCCTCGAAAAAAACAAAAGCGAGCGCCAGGATCACCGGACCCGCGACCACACCGGTAATGCCGAACGCCAGTATGCCGCCGAGCACACCGAGTACAATAACCAGAATGTGGAGTCTGGCAATGCCGCTGATAAACAGGGGGCGAATAATGTTGTCAATGCTGCTGACAACCA
Source organism: Deltaproteobacteria bacterium (assembly GCA_017861215.1). GTDB lineage: Bacteria > Desulfobacterota > Desulfuromonadia > Geobacterales > DSM-12255 > VEOV01. The sequence goes on from JAGFXN010000216.1 coordinate 691, forward strand.
CGATACCCCAGGCGATGAGCAGCAGCCCCTGCAGCGTCTGGCCGTTCATGAGGAGATAGAGCGCGCCGGGAAGCCAGATAAGAGCGGTGCCTATGATCGGGATCAAGGCGCAGACAGCCATCAAGGCGCCAAAAAGAAGCGGCGAGGGTAGACCGGCAACCCAGAAGCCAAGTCCACCAAGTGTTCCCTGCACCAGGCAGGTCAGGACGATTCCGAACATGACCGCACCCAATACCCTTTTCACTGTTTCAATGATGGTTACCTTCAACCCCTCCCTGATGACAGCAGCCGGCCAGAACCGCTCCAGAAAATTTGCGCCATCCTTGTAGAAGAAAAAGAGGGTAATCACCATCAGCACCAGTTTAATCACGAAGCCGAAAAAATTCTTCACGATCCCCGTCGAATAATTCAGCACGGCTGCAATCCCTTTTTTTACGGCCGGCAGCAGCATGGCATCCAGCTCCAGATTGAGTGAGCTGGTCAGCGGCCGGATCCTTTCGACCCAGGGGACAAGCGCCTGATGCTGGAGAACATTGCCCAGATCAAGGGTGAAACCGGTAGCTGTCGCCTTTTCCAGGTATTGATACGCCAGGGCGGCCTCCCGTGACAGGGTGAAAATCAGGCCTACCAGGGGGATAATGACGGCCAGAACAACGGCTGCAGTCAATAGCGCCGCAGCGGTGAGCTCCCGCCCCTGGCAGCGGTGGAGAAGTTTTTCGTAGAGCGGCAGGGTGATGACGCCGATAGCCCCGGCCCAGACCAGTGCCCCCAGAAAAGGGGCCAGAATGATGTAAAGCAGATACATGAGCACCAGGGCAAAGGTGTATACCAGCAGTGTTCTCAATAAGGAACGATCCATGATCGCGTCAACCCCCATGGTGTTACGAGTTCTATAGCGACAAAATGCCGGTTTTTTCTCGAAGAATCAGCTCTTTTTCCTGATGCCCGGTAACCTGGCAACCCCCCAGGCGAGCGGCATCAGTACGACTGTTCGCATCTCATTACTCGTCAGCAATAGAGGGCTTTCCTTCCGTCGCCAAGCGCTTCGCTTCCCGCCTGAATTTTTCAAGCTCCTTTTTCAGTTGCGCAATCTCCCGGCGGCGCCTGAACTGCCCGGGGAGGGCAGCAAAGTACATGGTAAGGAGACCGATGGCAAACGTCAGCAGCAGCACAAAGACCAGTGCCCCCTCAAAGTACCAGCCCAGGAATTGAACCTGGACCGACTGGGAGTTCTGCAGGGAAAAGGTGGCAATCAGGGCGGTGAGAATCATGGCGACAATCAGTGCAAATTTCATGGAAGCTCCTGCTTTCATACCCTACATCGTCTGTCCAAGGCGGTAGCGCCGTCCCAGGCTGCCCTGAAAAGAACGCACCCCTTCCAGTGCTGCCTTCAGACGTTCCTGCTCCATGCGGTTCAGCCCGGCAAGGGTTATGTGGTTGTCCGGCGTCTGATCATTGCTGATAGCGTCAACCTGGGTACGCAGGCGGAACTGTACCAGCGCATAAAAACTGGCGGTCAGATCGTCAGCCTCTTTTTTGCCGAGCACTCCCCGTTCCGCCAGCCGCTCGATTCTCGGCACCGTGCCGGTCTCCTGCACCCCGTGCCCCAGCGAGAGAATCTTGACCCCTTCGGTGATGGCAAAAATTCCCGACTTTTTCAGGTCGACCTGCCCGCTATGGGCGCCTTTTTCGGTTTTGATCCGGCCGAACCAGCCAAGCGGTACGGCAAAGCGGAGCAGGTTGGCGGTCATATGGCCAAGATAGAGTTCATTTGCCTGGAGTCGTCCCGCGACATGTCCCTTCAGTGCCTGTTCCAGTGAGGTGTCACCGGCCAGCATCCGCAGGTCGGAGAACATGCTGACATTAAGGATATTTTCCGAAGTCGGTGTGTTGAACCATTGATCCAGTACGGCTCGCCACTGCCCGAGACTGCGGCGCCACTGCTCATTTTTAGCCATGATGCCGCCCGGGCAGGAGGGGATGCCGATGGCAATCAGGCTGTCGATCAGGATCGTGCTGAACTCCGCCAGCTGGCGAACGTCCGCCGCGTCCAGGTCGTCGGCATAGACCAGGGCATTGTCCTGGTCGGTGGTCAGGGTCTGTTCACTCCGCCCTTCGCTCCCCAGCACCACGAAGGCAAACCGGTCCGTCAGCCCGGCAAAGCGTTCCGCCCGCAACAGTTCGATCAGGCGGATCACGATCCGGTCATTCAAGTGGGCGATCAGCCGCACCATGTCCCGAATATGGACACCGGTGCCGATCAGGTGCCGGATCAGCCCCTGTACCCGCTGATGGAGTCCTGTCAGCTCTTCCAGGGTGTTTGCCTCCTCGATTTCCCGCACCAGCTGCTGCGGCGAACGGGTCTGCACCCGCAGGATATCCGAATCGGTGATAATCCCTGCCAGCTCGCCGGCCGGACCGGTCACCACCAGCCGATGAATCCGGTGGCGGGAGAGCAGATGCAGCGCCTCGAAGAGATAGTCTTCCCCGGCAATGGTAATCAGGGGGCTGTTCATGACGTCAGCGACGGTCAGGGTTCCCGGATCAAGCCCCCGGGCCACCACCTTGTTGCGCAGGTCCCGATCGGTCAGGATCCCGACCGGGTTTTCTGCCTCACAGACCACCAGACTGGAAATGTTGCGCTGGCGCATGATCTCGGCGGCGTCGGTCAGCTGCTCAGACGGGGCAGCGGTGATTACCTCGCGCCGGCAGTAGTTGCCGACAGTCAGAAATAGTGCATTCAGATCGGACATGGCATCCTTTTCCTGGTTGAACCCTGCTCAGTCCTCATCTTCACTTGCCGCGTTTCAGGGCCTCGATCCTCTCCTCCAGCGGCGGGTGGGTCATGAACAGCCGTTTCAAGCCGCCGGCAGCTGTACCGG
>JAGFXN010000034.1 GCA_017861215.1 Deltaproteobacteria bacterium
ACCTCGTTGACCATGGGCGCCGAGATCAGGAAGGAGAAGGTGACGCCGAGCGGGACCCCGGCGGTCACGAAGCCGATGAAGAGCGGCACCGCCGAGCAGGAGCAGAAGGGGGTGACAATCCCCAGTAGCGCTGCCAGCACATTGCCGACATATTCCCGCTTGTGGGAGAGCATGCGCCTGGTCTTTTCGGGAGGAAAGGAGGAGCGGATGATTGCTACGACGAAGATGATGGTGGTGAGCAGGAGGAAAATCTTGAGGGTGTCATAGATGAAGAAATTGAGCGCTTCGCCGCCACGGGAACCGGGGGCGAGGCCGGCAAGGGTGAAAACGAGGTAGTCCGCGGCTGCCTTCAGCATCGACACTCCCTTTTTTCGATCTGCAGCGCCGCATAGGCCGCCTGCCGTATCAGTTCCTCAGGGATATCCTCATATGAGCGCCCTTCGTATTCGACCGTCCTGCAGGCAGTATCGGTGCCGGTAAGGCAGGAACAAGATTGACAGTTGTTTTCTGCAGACGTCGCATTGCCCAGCAAATCTTCCAGCGGGATGCCGTTGAAGAGGACCATGTTGGACTGCGCCATACGATCTTCAGTGAGTGCTGTTTCAACGAAGGTCACCGTCACTCCTTGTCCAGCCAGTTCATCGGTCAGTCCAGTAACAACCTCTCTGACTGCCGTGCCGGTGGCGGCGCAGCGGTCGCAGGTTGCCCCCTCCTTTTCATAATGGCGCCATTCTATGGTGAGTTCACGCATTTGCAGCCTCCTACCAGCGCTACACTTCAGGTGAATAGCCGCCTCTGGAACCAGAAGGCCACATTCACCAGGCCGATCATCACCGGCACCTCCACCAGCGGACCGATGACCGCGGCAAAGGCGGCGCCGGAGTTGATGCCGAAAACCGCGATGGCTACGGCGATGGCCAGTTCGAAGTTATTGCTGGCAGCGGTAAAGGCGAGGGTCGTGGTCTTACCATAGTCAGCGCCGAGTTTCTTGCCCATCCAGAACGACACCAGAAACATGAGCACGAAATAGATCAGCAGCGGAATGGCGATGCGCACCACATCCAGCGGCAGCTGGAGGATAAGCTGCCCTTTGAGGCTGAACATCACCACGATGGTGAAGAGCAGGGCGAGCAGGGTCAGCGGGCTGATCTTCGGCACAAACTCGCGATGGTAGCGCTCTTTGCCCATGAGCTTGACGCCGATCAGGCGGGTCAGTGCGCCGGCGATGCAGGGTATGCCCAGGTAGATGAAGACGCTCTCGGCGATCTGGCGGATGCTGACGTCCACCACTACTCCTTTGAGCCCCACCAGAGGCGGCAGCACGGTAATGAAAAACCAGGCATAGACGCTGTAGAACAGTACCTGGAAGATGCTGTTGAAGGCCACCAGGCCGGCGGCGTACTCGGTATTGCCCTTGGCCAGTTCGTTCCAGACGATCACCATGGCGATACAGCGCGCCAGGCCGATCATGATCAGACCCACCATATACTCCGGCTTGTCCGGCAGCAGCAGTGCCGCCAGCACGAACATCAGCACCGGGCCGATGAGCCAGTTCTGCAGCAGCGAGATGCCAAGGATCTTCTTGTTCTGGAATACCTCCGGCATCTCCTCGTACTTCACCTTGGCAAAGGGGGGGTACATCATCAGGATCAGGCCGACCGCGATAGGGATATTGGTGGTGCCTACCTGAAAGCTGTTGATGAACTGCTCTACTCCCGGGACGAAATACCCCATGCCGACACCTAGAGCCATGGCAGCGAATATCCACAGGGTCAGCCAGCGGTCGAGAAAGGAAAGCCTGCGTGAAACATGTTCGCTCATGCTTGTTCTCCTGAAAGGTATTCGGTCAGCTTCTGGCGGAGTTCGTCCCGCACTCTCCGGAACTCCGGCAGGACTTGGGCGTCGCTTCCGGACAAGCGCGAGGGGTCGCTAAAGCCGATATGCACTCGCCGCACGCCGCCGATAAAGAGCGGGCACTGCTCGTTGGCGTCGCCGCAGAGGCTGATGACATAGTCGAACGGTTGGCCTTCAAACTCGGTAAGGACTTTGGATGAGTGGTGCGAGATGTCTATGCCAAGTTCGGCCAGTACCCGGATGGCCAGCGGATTGACCCTGGTCGCCTCGGTGCCGGCGGAAAGGGCCTGGAACTGATCGCCGAGATAGTGGTTGACCAGCCCCTCGGCCATCTGGGAGCGGCAGGAATTGTGGGTGCAGAGGAAGAGAACGCGCTTTTTCATGGGGTCAGTATATCCGCTTTTGCGGATATATCAAGTCACAATCAGGTTACGGGCAAACGGGATTGTTTTTGGTTTTCTGGAAGGCTGCCAGCGAACTGCGGTCTGAAGCAGCTTCGGGAAGGTCAGCGGCGTGCTTTTTGAGGAGCTGGAGCAGCTCCTGACAGATACTACAACTTTCCCGGCTGAGGGTGTAGTGCTTCCAGACCCCCTGGCGGCGGATGTCAACCCAGCAGCTGCGCTTGAGGTAGGCCAGGTGGCGCGACACGGTGGACTGGGGGAGCCTGAGCACCGCCATCAGGTCGCAGACACACAATTCCCCTTCGGCCTGCAGCAGCAGGATGATACGGAGGCGGATCGGATCAGAAAGAGCTTTAATGGTTTGGGCGAGATGTTTCATTGCGGATGTTATAAAACAGTTGCCCGGTGTGGTCAAGAAAACAGGACTTTTGCATCTTATTGCCATAAAGCCGAATGAAAAAATAGTGCATGACGCAGTGAAGGCACGGTCAAGGCACGGCAGTAATATACGTCTGCTGGGTAATTGTTGGTTCAAAATGAGATATTCGAGAATAATTTCTTTTCCCTGATATACTTGAAACCAATTCAACCTAGGGAGGGATTGCCATGTTTCGCAAGTTGATAGTTATCCTCTGTCTTGTTTCATTTACCCCTGCTGCCGTTACCGCTCAAGTACTGTCGGCGGTTACGGCACCGCCGGTCTCCGCCGGATCGGCAACCGAAAGATCCGCGCAACCGTCACGTGATTTGAATCTGTCGCTCCCTGCCGAGACATCAACAGCTATACTGCTGGCCGCCGCGGAAACACAACAAGGGACAGCGCTGGCCGCTGCACCGGAGCAGAAATGCGTGTCACGAAGTTCTCACAGCTGGGATAATTTCTTTGAAGTGCATTTTGGTGGTTACCGGTGGGCCTGGTGGGCAGGTGCAGCTGCTATTCTGGTTGCGATACATGCTGGCGCTGATTGAACTCTGACTGACGATTCCTGGAAACAGTCATGGAGCTAATCACGCACTAGGGCCCAAGCCAGGTGAAAGATTCAAGGCTTAACGCTGCGCATCATCGGTGTGGACGGATTCCAGGAATCTGTCGAGGCTGGTTTTTGCCTCTTTGGCCATCAGTGAAAATTTTATCCCGAAGCCCGTAGAGCTTTTACTTTCCATTCTGTTTTCCCAGACGATCCTGCCGGGACAAACGATGATTGCCTCATCGGGAAGGGAAAAGGAAATTTGGACAATGCTGCCCGGAATTGGAGAATAGTCAGTAACGACAAAAGCACCGCCACTGCCCAAGTTGCTTAGATGACCCGATACCATTTCATCCTGGCAACGCACACTGCAATCAATCTTCGCAGACACGCGTTTTACTCGACGGTCGATACTTGGCATGAACATGCGGGCAACGTTCAGAAAAACATCTCTGTCCAGTGGTTTTGTCAGTAAATAGTCGCAACCTGCCAAATAGCAGGTCTTCTTGCTTTCATCATTGCCCATTGCTGTAATCAGAACTACAGGTGTATTGAGGAGCGAGGCATCATCTTTGATTGCCCGACAGGCTGTTGCCCCATCCATATACTGCATCTGCATATCCATAAAGACGAGATCCGGCCGCCTGGTTTTTACGATATTCAGGGCCTCCAATCCATCTTTGGCGGTTAGAATATCCAACGTGTTGAATTTTAGAAAGTCTTTCTCTATTTCAATGTGCATTCGCACGTCATCGACAAGCAATATTGACTTGTTCATGTCTACCTGACCCATTGAAGCCCCCGGATGACAACAGCTTTCATTTACTGTTATGAAATATAATACCAACAAGTATATAACAAAAAAATCTATTGAACAGTTGATGCCAAATAAGTTTGTAAATAGTAGTATATGCCGGTGATTTTTTGATTTTTCAGTATCATGTGAATATCAACCAGCGATATCAGGTGGGAAATGGTCGGTGCACCACTCACGAAAGAAGAGACCTTTTGGAGGTGTGCTGGGATTACATCGAAGGGCTGGAAGAGGATTTCTGGAATAGCCTGGAGTATATGGGCAAAGATTTTGTCGAACCGAAAGCAGAGAAGACGCTGCACGCAATCGAGCATCACCACCCTGCAAGCCTGTTGACCCCTGCCGCTTTCACTCGTCAAGCCGCATGAAACAGAAAACCCCGAACCATCTTAAATACATTCTTAGTGAAAGTTTTAGTGACAGTCGGGGCAAAAGAAAAGGAATCCCGAAGGATTCCTAGTAGTTAATTGGAGCGGGAAACGGGATTCGAACCCGCGACTTCGACCTTGGCAAGGTCGCACTCTACCACTGAGTTATTCCCGCTCAATGAGTCCTGTTTTTTATCAGGATTTTTTTTTGCAGTCAATAGCTAATATTGATAAAAAAAATAATTTATTTCCAATGCAAATCTAGGCTGTTTGTTGCCAGCTCCGGACACCCTGCCTGTTTCCTGCAAGACTCTTGAGGATACCTTGATTTAATTGACGAACTGTGATAAAAAATCTTTTTTGCATTATCTTAAAATAGCCGGGAAGCGTATACTAAAAAACTGAAAGAGGGGTTAGGGATGCAGGTTAATGTTGAGCATTTGAGCAGCATCAAGAAGAAGATCAATTTTGAAATTCCGGCCGAACGTGTACTGGCCGAGACGCAAAAGGCTTTTGCTGAGATCCGCAAGCGTGCGGTTATCCCCGGGTTCAGGAAAGGGAAGGCACCGGAAGGGATTATCCGCAAGTCATATCAGGGGCAGGTTGAAAGTGATGTCATTAAAAATCTCTTTAATGACCATTATTTCAATTACATTCAGGAAAACAAAATCTTTCCGGTGGCTCATCCTGTCATCGATGCGGACGATCTTGTCGAGGGGGCACCATTCAAATTCTCTGCCACCATTGAAGTGTATCCTCAGGTAGTAGTCAATGAATACGAAGGCTTTGCGGTGACCAAGGAGAAGTTTGTCGCCGATGACCAGGCTGTTGAGGCACGGATTCAGCAACTGCGCGACAATATGTCCCAGCTGCAGCCAGTGTCCGAAGAACGTCCTGCGGCAGCCGGTGATCATGTCGTCATCGATTTTGAAGGATTTGTCGACGGGAAAGCTCTTGAAGGTGGTGATGCCACCGATCATCTGCTTGAACTCGGCAGCAACTCCTTTATCCCCGGCTTTGAAGAGCAGGTAATCGGGATGAACATCGGTGAGCAGAAGAGGATCACCCTGACATTCCCCACGGAATATCATAGCACTGAGCTTGCCGGCAAAGAAGTTGAGTTTGCCGTGACGCTGAAAGAGATCAAAGTCAAACAGGTCCCTGAACTTGACGATGCCTTTGCCCGGGAGTGTGGTGACTTCGAGACGTTTGCCGATTTGAAGGCAAAGGTTGCCGAGACCATTGAAAAGCAGGAAATGGATAGAATCGAAAGAGATTTCAAGGATGCCCTGGTAAAGCAACTCATTGAGAAAAACGATTTTGAGCTTCCTGAAGTAATGATAGAGCGGCAGCTTGCTTCGATGCTTGAAAATACCAAGCAGCGCCTGCAGTATCAGAGAATGACTCTGGAAATGATGGGACTGGATGAGCAGAAATATATGGACCAGTTCAGGCCGGTTGCCGCCAGCCAGGTCAAGGGGGCGCTTCTGCTCCATGATCTTGCTGAAAAAACCGGTTTAACGGTAACTGACAGTGATATCGAGGCGCGCCTGCAGAAAATTTCTGCTGAAAGCGGCCAGGATTATGCCCGGATCAGCAAGTACTATCTGCAGAATGCCGATGCCAAGCAGGGTCTTGAGGAGCAGATCAGGGAGGAGAAGGTGCTTGATCTCATTGCTGCTAAGGCAGTAGTTGTCGAAAAGGTAAAAAAAGAGATTCTGGAGAGCAGTAACGCCGCATAAATTCAGGATCAAGAGGTTTATATGCTGATTCCAATGGTTGTTGAACAGAGCGGTCGGGGAGAGAGGTCATTTGACATCTATTCAAGACTGCTGAAGGAGCGAATTATCTTTTTGGGCGGGCCGATCGACGATCAGCTTTCCAATCTGATAATTGCCCAGTTGCTTTTTCTCGAATCTGAAGATCCTGACAAGGATATTCATCTCTACATAAACTCACCGGGCGGGGTTGTTACCTCGGGCATGGCAATCTATGACACCATGCAGTACATCCGCCCGAATGTTTCTACGATCTGTGTCGGGCAGGCTGCCTCCATGGGGGCGATTCTGCTTGCCGGCGGCGAAAAGGGGAAGCGCTTCTCGCTGACGCATTCCCGCATCATGATTCACCAGCCTCTCGGCGGTTTTGAGGGCCAGGCAACTGATATCAGTATCCATGCACAGGAAATATTGCGGATGAAGAAAAAGCTGAACGAGATCCTCGCGTTTCACAGCGGACAGCCATTCGAAAAGGTTGAGGCCGATACTGACCGGGATTACTTCATGTCAGGTGCAGATGCCTGCGCGTACGGACTCATCGACTCAGTGCTGCAGCGTAATCCGGCAGGAGGGCATTCATGAGCAAGCGTGACGACAGAACAGATGCCCTTGTCTGTTCCTTCTGCGGCAAGGGACAGGAAGAGGTAAAAAAGCTTATTGCCGGTCCAACCGTCTATATCTGTGACGAGTGTATTGACCTCTGCAACGACATTATTGCCGAGGAGACAAGACTCGAAGAGACGGAAGGCCCGGATATCAACAGGCTGCCGAAACCGCAGGAGATCAGCGAGGTGCTTGATGATTACGTCATTGGCCAGCACCGTGCCAAAAAGACTCTTGCCGTGGCGGTTTACAATCACTACAAGCGGATCGAGTTCATGGGCAAGCCGTCTGAGGTTGAGATGCAGAAAAGCAACATTCTGCTGCTTGGCCCGACAGGTTCCGGGAAGACTCTGCTGGCGCAGACATTGGCGCGGATACTGAAGGTGCCGTTTGCGGTGGCAGATGCTACCAATCTCACCGAAGCCGGCTATGTGGGCGAAGACGTGGAAAACATCATTCTCAATCTGCTGCAGGCGGCTGATTACGATGTTGAAAGAGCACAGAAAGGTATTATCTACATCGACGAAATTGACAAGATTGCGCGCAAGACCGACTCGCCGTCAATCACCAGGGATGTTTCCGGTGAGGGGGTGCAGCAGGCGCTGCTGAAAATTATCGAAGGCACGGTAGCGAGCGTCCCGCCGAAAGGCGGGCGCAAACACCCGCAGCAGGAGTTTCTGAAGGTCGATACTACCAATATCCTCTTTATCTGCAGCGGGGCATTTGCCGGTCTTGAAAGTGTCATCCAGCAGAGAATCGGGGTGAAAACCCTCGGCTTTGGCGCTGACATCAAGAAAAAGATTGAAAAAAAGGCCGGGGAACTGCTCGGCGAGGTAACTCCGGAAGATCTTCTCAAATACGGGTTCATCCCGGAGTTTATCGGTCGTCTGCCGGTGCTGGCAACCCTCAACGAGCTGAATGAAGAGGCCATGGTGCAGATTCTCAAAGAGCCGAAAAATGCCCTGGTGAAACAGTATCAGAAGCTTTTTGAAATGGAGCATGTAAAACTGAAGTTTACCGACGGGTCACTGGTAGCGATTGCCAAAGAGGCTCTCAAAAGGAATACCGGCGCCAGGGGATTGCGGTCCATTCTTGAAAATGCCATGCTTGATATAATGTATGAAATCCCGTCACAATCCATGGTCAAAGAGGTTGTGATCAGTGAAGATGTCATCTACCGCAAGGAGAAGCCGATCATCGTTTATGAAGGGATGGCTGAAACAGCGTAAAGGGTACTATGGATATTCTGGAAGAGTATGAAATAAAAGCCGAGGGGGAACTGAAACAGTTTCCTCTTTTGCCTTTGAGAGACATTGTCATTTATCCCGGGATGGTAGTCCCGCTTTTTATCGGCAGGAGCACGTCAACTGCGGCCCTGGAAGCCGCAATGAGTTCCGGAAGGTTTATCTTTCTGGCAGCCCAGAGAAATTCAAGGACCGAGGATCCGCTGCCTGAAGATATCTATTCTGCCGGTATTCTCTGCCAGGTTATTCAGCTTCTCCGGCTTCCCAACGGCAATGTCAAGGTGCTGGTAGAGGGTAAATCCCGGGGTGAAATTCACGAATTCGAGTATAACGGTGACTATTATACCGTCAGAGTGTCAATGTACGCTGAGCCGGCCGAGGATCCATCTGCCGAAATAACGGCACTTATGGCAGAGGCCTGCACCCAGTTTACGACGTACCATGCAGAGACCAAGAACAGTATTTCGCAGGATGCTCTGGCAAACATTGCGAAGATTACCAGTCCGGATCTTCTGGTTGACACCATTGCTGCCCAACTCAATCCCAAGCTTGAAGACAAGCAGAATCTGCTGGCGACTTTCAGTCAGAAAGAACGCCTGGAAACATTGATATCAGTAATAATCTGTGAAACGGAAGTCCATCAGCTTGACCAGAAGATAAAAGAGCGGGTCAAGAAGAAGATGGAGAAAAATCACAAGGAGTACTACCTGAATGAGCAGCTGAAAATCATTCAGAGCGAGCTGGGCAAGAAGGATGATCACGCGGATGAGTACAATGAGCTTGAAGCCAGGATCAAAGGCAGGAAGCTCCCTCTTGAAGCTGCCGGCAAGGCTCTTGCCGAACTGAAAAAGTTGAAGATGATGTCACCGCTATCCGCCGAGGCAGCGGTAATCAGGAATTATCTGGATACGATTGTTGATCTCCCCTGGGGTGTTTTCAGCCGTACAAGCAGGGATATCAATTTTGCCGCCAGGGTTATGGACGAGGATCATTACGGGCTCGACAAGGTAAAGATCCGGATACTTGAGCACCTTGCCGTACAAACCCTGGTGAAAAGCCCGAAAGGGCCGATCCTTTGCCTGGTAGGGCCTCCAGGGGTCGGTAAAACATCCCTTGCCAGGTCAATAGCCAGGGCTACCTCCCGCAAGTTTGTCAAGATGTCGCTTGGCGGTGTCCGTGATGAGGCCGAGATCCGCGGCCACAGAAGAACCTATATCGGGGCAATGCCCGGCAAGATCCTGATGAACCTGAAAAAGGTTGCGGTCAGTAATCCGCTGTTCCTTCTTGACGAAATCGACAAGCTGAGTTCCGATTTTCGCGGTGACCCGGCTTCAGCGCTGCTTGAAGTGCTCGATCCGGAACAGAATTCACGCTTCTGCGATCACTTTCTTGACATGGATTACGATCTTTCAAAAGTCATGTTTCTGGCAACGGCAAATTCTACCCACTCAATACCCAGACCCCTTCTCGACAGAATGGAGATAATCCGCCTCGAAGGCTACACAGACACTGAAAAAATGGAGATTGCGCGCCATTATCTGGTGCCGAAGCAGCTCAAGGAGAGCGGTCTCTCTGCAAAACTGCTCCGCTTCTCGGATGATGCCATTGTCAAATTGATCAACGGCTCATAACAAGGTCAAGGGTGAGAGCTGGAATAATCTGATAGAGCCTGAAGATGTTGTTGCGCTGCTCGGACCGGTCAAAATCCGCAATCAGAACGTCAGACCGAAAGTAATGCCAGGGGTGGTCAACGGCCTTGCCTGGACCGAATCCGGCGGTGATATCCTGCAGATTGAAGTTTCGGTGGTGCCCGGGAAAGGGAAGCTGACTATCACCGGCAAGCTTGGTGAAGTGATGAATGAGTCTGCCCAGGCGGCAATGACCTATGTCAGGTCGCGTGCAGCCCTCCTGCAGCTCGACAGGGATTTTTATCAGGCTGTCGATATTCATATTCATGTTCCGGAAGGGGCTATCCCCAAAGACGGCCCGTCTGCGGGCATTACCATGGCAACTGCTCTGGTTTCGGCGCTTCTTTCCCGCGATGTCGATAATACCCTGGCCATGACCGGAGAGATCTCGCTGCAGGGGAGAGTGCTGCCGATCGGCGGGCTGAAAGAGAAGCTGATGGCTGCAGTCCGCTCAGGGGTAAAGGTGGTACTGGTCCCGGAAAAAAACATTCAGGATGTTGCCGAAGTGAATGCGGAGATCGTTGAAAAGCTGGAAATAGTCCCTGTGGATCATATGGACGAAGTTCTCTTCAGAGCGCTCGGGCTTGACAGCATCCATTGTCCTCAGGCAGTTGCTGGCAATCAGCATGCTGCACCAAGCGGCATTGTGACCCATTGATGCAAGGCTGATTAAATGCTTGACACCGTAGTGATTGATTTGATATAAGATTGTTTCCTTTCAACACAGGAAATTAATTGGGGTAGTAGCTCAGTCGGTTAGAGTGCTGGCCTGTCACGCCAGAGGTCGCGGGTTCGAGCCCCGTCTGCCCCGCCATTTAAATGGGCGAATAGCTCAGCTGGGAGAGCGCCAGCCTTACAAGCTGGATGTCACAGGTTCGATCCCTGTTTCGCCCACCAACAAAAACTGGCACCTACAAGATTTCTTTGTAGGTGTTTTTTGCGTTTTAGGGGTTCATGCAGCCCGCCGTGCAACCTCCAGAGGGGGCACAGGAATGAAACAGGATGAAAAAAAAGCCCGTTTCCTGGAACGGGTTGCCGGTTTTTTCTCCATTTACTGATGCGCTATAAATAGTACCATGAGAAGGTTCACTTCCGGGCAGGAGCGCTGGTATTTGTCCGGTTGAGGGCAGCTCGAATCCGCTGATAGTTTTCCCGTGATTGTTGATCATGAGGAGCCAGTTCGAGAGCCTGCCGCAAAAGTGATTCCGCACCGGTCAGGTTGCCCCTGCGGAACGCGAGGAAGGCCAGTTCATTTAATGCCTTGATATTCTTAGGAAAGTCATGGTTCAATCTCCGGTACGTCCGTTCCGCTGCCATCAATCTGCCAAGCCTGATTTGTGCCGCACCGATTTGCATAAGTGCCCAGTCCGTTTTCCAACCAAAAGTCACGATTCTTTCCAGGTTTCTGATGTGCAAGTCATCCGCCCCAACATTGCGCAGAAAAACGTCGAGCATCAGGCAATCGTCCACTCTGGCAGGTTGCAAGGGGAGCTCCCCTGTTGCAAGGTCGATAGCCGGAGGGAGTCCGGACGAGTCGCTGCGCATCCAGAATGATGCGGCATTGTCGTAATATACGAGACGCCAGCGGGGATCGCCGGGAAGTCGCGGGAGAAGCATCAGGGCTTCCGAAGAGGTGTGCTGCAAGAGCAGTCCACGAATATCGTAGGTCGATACCAACTGTTGCCACGTTGCGGGATCACCGGGGGCGCTTTGAATCGAATCCAGGACGCGGCGATCATAAATCTCCCAACGGCCGTCCGTCAGGGGAAGCTGCTGCGGATAAAAATGGTAGAGGTAAAAGCCACCGACGGTGTTGGAATTGAAAATCTGACCCTTGAATCCGATCCGTTCAAGGAAGAAGGGAAGGCCGTGAGGGAAAAATGAAGGCGTGACTCCCCAGCCAAACCGGGAAGGAATATCCATCATCAGATAATACCTCCCGGAAAGCGGAAACCAGCTCACAATGAGCATTATAAGAGCGGATGCTAAGGCAGCAATTCGGGCGGCCCTGCTCCGCAAAGGCAGGCGCAACTGCATCTGTTCGGCAAGAAACGGTGCGGCGACCAGCACAAACAGTACCATGTTGCGCCGTCCGGTAACTGCAAGTGCCCCAAGACCTGCAACGATGAGGAGGCGCTCCGGGGATATTTTCCTGTGCGCTGCCGCTACGACGACAGCAGCAATGGTCAGCGTCAAGAGAATGGCAAAGAACCAGAATGCCGGTGCGGACATCGCCGCCGCTCCGAAAGTGGGACTCAACTCACCGACGCTCTTGAGCGCCAGCATGGAGGCAGGGTTGACCTCAGTGAACAACAGGAGCGCATATTTCCATCCCTGATGCCCGAAAGGGGTCAGCATGGTTGCCAGCAGCAGGATCCCGACAAGGCGACTCAGCGCCGGAAGATGAACGTCGCCCTGTCGCAGACTCCGGACTGCTGCCATAGCCCAGTAACAGCCAGCCATAAACGGGCCCAGCACGAACAGTCCGTGGCAATTGGCCCATAATGCCTGCATGGTCCCTAATAGTAGCAGGTCCCTGAATGAGCGGTATCTCCCCTCCTGGAGGCGAAGATAGAACAGGCATATCATCAGGAAGGTGACAATTTCCGGACGGGGAAGGAACCTTTCGCTGGATGCCATGGCCGCAAGGAACAGGAGGATAGAGATCAGTGGCTCCGCCGTCCA
>JAGFXN010000217.1 GCA_017861215.1 Deltaproteobacteria bacterium
TCGGCTACAAAGAGGCTGATGTAGATACATATGCAGGCCAGAGCGTCAGCGGTGGGGAAGTATCATTCATGAGTTACATGGTGAACGGCTATTTCGACTTTAGAAATCCATCAGCGGTTACCCCGTACCTTGGAGCCGGTATTGGCATGATTAATGGTGAGTGGGATGATCATGATCATGGCGACAAGGATGACGATACTGTTTTCGGTTATCAGTTTATGGCCGGACTCGGCATTGCACTTGACAGGCATATAGCCATCGATCTGTCGTACCGCTTCCAGGGTGCGGGTGAAGACTTGAATATCTGGGGTGCCGATCAGGAATATATGAGCAGCAGCTTTTTTGCAGGAGTAAGGGTCAATTTCTAAAGCGGCACGTTGCCAGACACCAAAGAACGAATCGGGCCGGAGAATATCCGGCCTTTTTCTTTTGCTGCGGCAACCATGCCGCATTGTTCTTCAGGAAAGCAGTCCGGGGTATTCCGGGGCGGAGCATGTTGCGGCGGGCGAGGAAAGAGAGTGGCGCTCCCCGGAATTCCCGGTATACTTGTCCCAATTGCACCGGCGCAACGTTTCAAAGCGCTGCATATGGCCGCACAGAAGCACCATGCACCAGAGAGTGCAGCAGTTGCGTCGGGTCGATACAATCATGCCAAAAAAAAGGAGACAATCATGAGTGGAGATGTCCAGGAAGCGATCAAACGCTCGCTGCAGACGGAGAAGAATGCCATGCTCTTTTACCAGTACGGAGCACAGCAGTTCAAAGATGCCGCAGCCAGGCGGACTTTCGAGTTATTGTCCGGGGAGGAGCGGGAGCATGCCGGCCATTTTTACCGGATCTACAAGGGGAAGGATATTCCTTCCCTGGAGGCCTTCCTTGCCAGTCCGCCCGACAATGAAACCAGCTGGCTTGCCGCTGCAAAAAAAAGCTGCGGAGCGGACCTCACTGAACAGAAGGCCATGGAGATAGCCCTGGAAAAGGAGAAAAACCTCGAAGAGGCGCTGCGGGACATGGCCGCAAAGATGAATGACCCCGAAGTGCGTGCCGTCTATGAGCTGAACGTGCGGGAAACCCATAACCACTATCTGCTCATCGAAGCGGAATATGCGCGCATCATGAAGATGGTCGATGAGTCCGACATGGATACCTTTGTCAGAGAATAACAGCCGGTTCTGCAGCAGCACGGGGCCGCTACCATTACCTGAATGCCTCTTCAGCCGGTTCTGAAGGGGCATTTTGGTACCGGGCGGGATGCTTGAGCGCCGGATTGGTCGCCGCAAGCAGTTCTTTGCGCCGGCAGGCTCAGGTCTTCGGTTCGGTGCGGGTAACCCTGGTAGCGAGATTCAGGCCGAGCAGGTTGCGCGCTGCCACCATCGCCGTCGCAAAACCGCCTTTGGCGGCATCATGGATGCCGTTGGGCACCCCCTCTTCATCCCAGGGCCAGCCGGTCCGGACAATGGTAATCAGCAGCATCTCCAGCTCGTCCGCCTTTTTGACCAGCTCGGCGTGCTCGTTCTCCACTTCGGCCAGCAGTGACGGGTCAATTCCTTGCGCCTGCAGATTGTTTTTGAGTCTTGCCAGTGCATCAGGCATCGCGGCCCTCCGGATGTGGCGGGAATCCCTGCGGGACTACCCGGCAGTGGGTTTAATCGTCTACTGCATAGAGCAGATTTCAGCACTATGCTCAAATGCTGATTCTGATCCGCCTTTTCCGCTTTGATCTGCGGCTGAAAAAAGGTTGTGCTGAAACTGCCTTCCCCGGCTGCGGCACCAGTTCCCGGATAAGCTCCCGGTCGGGAGGCGAGAAGGGGAAGGCGCTGCTGCCGGGCTGCCCCAACGGAATGATCCGCCGCCAGCCTCTAAAGCCATCTCGCCACCGGCTCGGAAAGGAACTCACCAACCGGTATTCCCTGGCCGCCGACCAGCAGTTTTCGTTGCGGATTGAAAGCACGGGCAAAGGCATCCATACCGGGCAGGGTCTCCTTGGTCCGACTGCTTTTCACTTCAATAGCGGTTACCATCTCGCCGCGCCGCATGACAAAATCGACCTCCAGGCTCCCCTCTCGCCAGTAGAAAATTTCCATATCAGTGCCGACAAGGCCGTTCATAATATGTGCGCCTATGGCAGACTCCACCAGCCGGCCCCACCAGTCACGCTGCTCCATTGCCGTGGCCAGATCAAAAGGGGACTGCGCTGATAAAAGAGCGGTATTGAGCACCTGCAGTTTCGGGCTTGAGGCACGACTGCGAACAGACTGACCGGCATACTTTTGCAGACCTGCCACCATCCCGGCCCCTTCGAGGAGGTCCAGGTAATGGGCCAGTGTCGTCGTATTGCCCACATCCTGCAGCTGCCCCACCATCTTCTGATAGGAGAGCATCTGGCCGGAATAGTCACAACCGAGTTTGAACAGGCGCCGCAACAGCGCCGGCTTGTCGACCCGCGTCATCATCAGGATATCGCGCGCTATGGTTGATTCAATAAGTGCATCGATGATGTAACGCCCCCACCGCTGCCGGTCGTCGATCAGCGGAGCTGCACCGGGATACCCGCCGAAAAAAAGGAACTGCTCCAGGGAAAAGCCGAAGGCAGTGCTCATTTCCGTAAAAGACCAGTGCCGCACCGGCATTACCTCAAAACGCCCGGCAAGGCTTTCGGTCAGACCCTGAGCCAGCAGCAGCTGTGACGAGCCGAGCAGCAGGATCTTCAGGTCGGTCCCCGTACGGCCATCTTCTTCCCACAAACGCTTGACCACCTCGGACCAGCGCTGTACCTTCTGGATCTCGTCCAGCACCAGCAGGGCGCCGCCATTCTGGCGGGCCCGGATCCGGCCGATGTCCCACTGCTGTTCCAGCCAGATAGCACTCCCCGTTGCCGCATCGTCAGCAGAAGCATAATGGCAGGGCACGGCCAGCTCAGCCATTGCCTGCTCGGCCAGAGTTGTCTTGCCCACCTGCCGGGGACCGGCAAGCACCTGAATAAAACGCCGGGGCTCGCACAGTCGCTCCAGAATCGTTGTTAACAGCGGACGCTTGAACATTGCAACACCTCAATCCATATTTTACTCAATATGTTGAGTGAATTTACTCATAACTCAAGCCGGGAAATGATGCAATGGTAAAATCCATGTATGGGCGGTTAGATTGCGGCAGGGCGTAAAGGGGCAGGCGAAATGGCTGTTTCAGGAGTTACGTTCTCATGAGGGGCTGAGCATACTGTTGCCTCCGTCGGCAGCAGCGTTTCACGCAACGCATCCCGCCTTTCCCCGGTCTGCATGTCCCGGAGCAACCCTGCAAAATTTTGAATGGTACGCAGAAAAAGCGGAAACCGGGGATACAGGCCGATTCTGATAAAAAACGTTTTCCGGGTTGATGCCAATCCACCTTTTCCGTTTTGATCTGCGGCTACATACAGCTTGTACGGTCAATGCCTTCCCCGGCTGCGGCACCAACTCCCGGATAAGCTCCCGGTCGGGACGGGAGAAGGGAAAGGCGCTGCTGCCGGTCTGGCCGAGGGGGGTGCGCCGCCAG
>JAGFXN010000218.1 GCA_017861215.1 Deltaproteobacteria bacterium
CAAGGGACGCATATCCCTTGGCCTTTTACTTTCTCTGAAAGTCAGGTCAATTACAGCTTCACATCCAGCTCATTCTGGTAAATCTGCTCACGCGCCTGCTTCTTCCTGATCTGCACCAGTGCGCCGCTGCGGGTTTTCATGACCGCGCCCGGCTTGCGGTGCGAGTTGTAGTTTTCCGGCGACATGCTCTCGGAATAGGCTCCGGTGCCGCCGATGACGACATAGTCGCCGATTTCCGGCTCGGCAATCAGCACCGGCACGATGTTGCCGTCGTTGTCGAGACGCACCGAATCGCCGCTTTCGCAGCAGCGCCCGACAATGCCGAACGCTTTCAGCCCGGCCTGCGGCTTGTTGTCATACTCGCTGGAGAGCAGCGTCCCGTCCTGGCGGACGATGGCAACGGGATGCTCGGAGCCGTACAGCAGCGGGCGGGTCAGCAGCTCCATGCCGCCGTCGACGATGAGGAAGTTCAGCTCGTTGGTCAGCTTCTTGTCGATAATCCGGGTGATGATATGGCCCGAGTTGGCCACCACGAAGGTACCCGGCTCGATCTCCATCTGCAGCTCGCGGCCGGTGGCCGCCTTGAACACTTCGAGCCGCTGTTTGGCATAGGCGCCCAGCGCCGCGATGTCGGCCTGTTTTTCCCCCGGCATCCGGGCCACCTTGAGCCCGCCGCCGAAGCTGACGGTGACGGCATCCGGGAAATATGCCTTGACGAAGCCCAGTTCACGGTCGATGTTCTGGCGCCATTTTTCCGGGTCGCCCCCGGAGCCGATATGGACATGAACCTGGGTGAAGCGCAGTCCCAGCCTGTCAGCCATGCCCTTTATGGTGGGGACATCGTTCAGGTGCACGCCGAAGCAGGAGTATTCGCTGCCGGTATCGCGGGTGGCGCTTTCGCCGCCGCCGGATGCGCCCGGATGGACCCGCATGGAGAGGTCGATGCTGTTGGCTTTGGCAAAGTCGGCAATCAGCTGAAACTGGGTCATGGAGCAGACGTTGTACCTGAGGCCTGCCTTGATCATCTCCTCCAGTTCGGTGCGCTCCTCACCGGACGGAACCTCCTGGGTGGTGAGCATCATCCGGCTGTAGGGAATCCCGGCGGCAAAGGCACGGGCGGCTTCATTTATTGACGAGCAGTCCAGATCCAGCCCTTTATTGGTGACGACCCGCAGGACGGTGCGATCCGAGTTGGCCTTCATGGCGTAGCGGACATGCAGGCCAAAGGCATTGGGCATGCTGAGCAGCTGCTGACAGCTGTTCTCGATGTATGCCTGGTCATGGAGATAGACCGGTGTGCCCCATTGCCGGGCGATTTCCGGGATGAGTGCTGCGTCCAGTCCGGTCGGACCAAAATGTTTCATTGCCATGCTTTCAACCTCACAGATTTGATATGAGCCCGCCTTCCCCGCTCCCTTTAGTGGCTTAGAATTCATCCTGGTTACCAGGTCAGGGCAGCGTGCAGAGGGTTGCCCAATGTAGCATTTTCGACGGTTGCGGTGCAACATCTCTCTGGAAGTTTGTTGCCGAGCGATGGAGTCATGGGGAGAGAGGCCAGGCGGACTATGGAATGCCCCCCCTGAATTTTTTAAGAACGGCCCCTTGTATTCCCTTGCATTCCTAGTATTCTGATTGGGTTCAGCAACCGGTAACCTGTTTTGCCTGGAGGGTGCATGGCCACGACAACAACATTCAAGGCGCTGGTGGTAGAGAAGGGCCCTGACCAACAGTTTGGGCGCGCTATCCGGGAGCGGGCCATCGATGATCTGCCTGCCGGGGACCTGCTGCTCAGGGTTCGCTACTCGTCCCTCAATTACAAGGATGCCCTGTCCGCCACCGGCCATCCCGGCGTGACCCGGCAGTTCCCCCATACCCCGGGGATCGACGCCGCCGGTGAGGTGGTTGCCTGCGGCAGCGGCAGGTTTGCTGCGGGCGAGCAGGTGCTCGTCACCGGCTATGACCTGGGGATGGAGACCGACGGCGGCTGGGGGGAGTATGTTCGCATTCCGGCCGAGTGGGCCGTACCACTGCCAAAAGGAGTGACGCTGCGGGAGAGCATGGTGCTCGGCACGGCCGGGTTCACGGCAGCCCTGTCGGTGCTGAAGCTTCAACAGGCCGGTGTCAGGCCTGAAGACGGCGAAGTGCTCGTAACCGGAGCCACCGGCGGCGTCGGCAGCATCGCGGTAGCCATTCTGAGCCGGGCCGGCTACAGGGTGGTTGCCGCCACCGGCAAGGCTGGTGATGCAGCGTTCCTGCGCACCCTCGGCGCGGCGGAAGTCATCAGTCGCGAACAGGTGACAGCGGGGGCGGAGCGGCCGCTGCTGAAAGAGCGCTGGGCCGGTGTCGTGGATGTGGTCGGCGGCGGGACGCTGACGGCGGCACTCAAGTCGACCCGCTACGGCGGCGTCGTTACCTGCTGCGGACTGGTGGGATCAACAGAGCTCGGCATGAATATCTACCCCTTCATTCTGCGCGGGGTAAGCCTGCTCGGCATCGATTCAGTCAACTGTCCTGCCGGCACCCGGCTGCAGGTCTGGGAAAAACTTGCCGGAGAGTGGCAGCCGGCACATCTGGCGGAAGTAGCAACGGAAGTCTCGCTGGACGGTCTGGAGGCAAAGATTCAGACCATCCTGCACGGCGGGATTCGGGGGCGGGTCATCGTCAAGCTGCCATAGCGGCTGATAACTGAAAAACGGGAGGAACCGATGCAACTGGAAAATCTGTTGTTCGACAGCAGTGAAGGCATCGCCACGATTACCGTGAATCGCCCGGCGGCGATGAATGCCATGACCGTTGCCACCCTGGTGGAGCTTGACCGGGTGGTTACCGAAATAGTCGGCAATCCGGACCTGCGGGTGGCAATCATTACCGGCGCCGGTGCCAAAGCGTTTGTCGCCGGTGCCGATATCGCCGCCATGCGGGACATGAGCTCCAGCCAGGCGCGGGACCTGGCCTTGCAGGCGCACCGGATTTATGCCGCCATTGAACAGTCCCCCAAGCCGTTCATCGCCGCGGTGAACGGCTATGCCCTTGGCGGCGGCTGCGAACTGGCCATGGCCTGCGACATCCGGATTGCCGCCGCGAATGCCAGATTCGGCCAGCCGGAGATCAATATCGGCATTCTGCCCGGCTTTGGCGGGACCCAGCGCCTGCCGCGCCTGGTCGGCAAGGGCCGGGCGCTGGAAATCATCCTCAGCGGCGAGATGGTCGATGCCAACGAGGCCCTGCGTATCGGGCTGGTGAACCGGGTGGTGGCAGCGGAGGCGCTGCTGGCCGAGGCGCAACAGCTGGCCCGGAAGATCGCCTCCAAGGGGCTGGTGGCCGTCAGGCTCTGCAAGCAGGCAGTGAACAACGGGCTGGAAATGGACCTGGGCCGGGCCTGTGCCTACGAGGCCGAACTGTTTGGCTACAGCTTTGCCACTGCCGACCAGAAGGAAGGCATGAGCGCCTTCCTGGAAAAACGCCCCGCTGCGTTTCGCGACTGCTGAGGGACTTCAGGGGGCAGCCTGCTGCATGCAATAGGCGGCCA
>JAGFXN010000219.1 GCA_017861215.1 Deltaproteobacteria bacterium
TCCTTTCTGCGCGGCGTAGAGTTCAGAATTGCCCGCCAGCAGCCCGACAAAAAGAACTGCCAGCAGAGACCGGAGCAGTCTTTGCCTCATACATCCCCCATCAACTGAACATCTCCTTGACTTTATCAAAGAAATTCTTGTGGTGCGGATTCACATCTTCACCACTCAGCTGTGCAAACTCTTCCAGCAGCTCTCTCTGTCTGCTGCTCAGATTTGTCGGCGTTTCGACTTTCAGCACTACCAGTTGATCCCCCTTGCCGTAACCCTGCAGCGAAACAATCCCCTTGCTGCGCAGCCGGAAGATCCGGCCGGTCTGAACGCCTTCCGGAATCTTCATCGAGACTCTGCCTTCAAGGGTCGGCACCGCAATTTCGCAGCCGAGCGCCGCCTGGGTAAAGCTGATCGGGATTTCACAGATTACGTCGTTGCCGTCGCGCCTGAAGATCGAATGTTCCTTGACTTCGATGTAGACATAAAGATCGCCGTTACCGCCGCCTTTGCCCTGCCCGCCTTCGCCGGAAAGTTTCAGCCGGATCCCTGTCTCTACGCCGGCCGGCACCTTCACCGTCAGGGTCTTATGGTCGCGGACAGAGCCTGTGCCGCGACAGTCCGGGCATGGACTTTCGATGATACGACCTTCACCGTTGCACTGACCGCAAGTCTTGCTGACGCTGAAAAAACCCTGCTGGAAACGTACCTGACCCGCACCCTTGCAGGTCGGGCAGGTCTTCGGTTCGGTGCCCGCCTTGGCGCCGCTGCCGCTGCAGGTGCCGCAGCGCTTGGCGTACGGGACCTCGATCTGCTTTTCTGTGCCGGCAGCAGCCTCCTCAAAGCTGATCTGCATGCTGTACTGCAGATCGTCGCCTCTCTTGCCGCGGCTCCGCTGTCTGCCGCCGCCGCCAAAGATATCGCCGAAGATGTCCCCGAAGATATCGCCGAACGGTGATCCGGCCCCGAATCCGCCTCCGGAGAATCCGGAACCGCTCAGCCCGGCATGACCGAACTGATCGTACTGGGCTCTTTTCTGCGGGTCAGAGAGAACTTCATAGGCTTCGGAAAGCTCCTTGAAGTTCTCTTCAGCCTCTTTGTCGCCGGGATTCTTGTCAGGATGATGCTGCACTGCCATCTTCCGGAAAGCCTTCTTGATCTCCGCCTCCGCCGCATTGCGATGCACGCCGAGCACTTCGTAGTAATCACGTTTGTCAGCCAAAATATCCTCCGGGCTCTAGGCTCTAGGCTCTGGGCTCTGGGAAAAAGTCTTAAGGCAAAAGGCGAAAAGCCCCGGAGTATCCTCCGCTCTCTTCGCCTTTTCCCGGTTTTCCCCAGAGCCTAGCGCCCAGAGGCCTTAGCCAGATTTTTCTATTTTTTTTCGTCCTTTACCTCTTCAAAATCAGCATCGACGACATTGTCCGCCTTGGCAGACTTCTCTCCGGAAGCAGCATCGCCTTCATGTTCTGCACCGGCACCGGCCTGCTGCCCCTGGGCATAAACAGCCTCTGCCAGCTTGTGCGCTGCCTGCAGCAGTTCTTCACCGGCCTTTTTCATCGCTTCCGGATCATCACCTTCCATCGTTTTCTTGAGCTCGGCGAGCTTCTCTTCGATCTTCTGCTTGTCAGCAGCATCAATCTTGTCGCCAAACTCTTTCAATGATTTTTCAGTCTGGTAGACCGTGCTGTCGGCATGGTTGCGAGCCTCGATCAGTTCGCGCCTCTTCTTGTCTTCCGACGCATGCGCCTCAGCCTCCCGCACCATCTTGTCGATCTCTTCCTTGGAGAGTCCGGAAGAAGCGGTAATCCGGATGGACTGTTCTTTGCCGGTACCAAGGTCTTTCGCCGATACATGCACGATGCCGTTGGCATCGATATCAAAGGTTACCTCGATCTGCGGCACCCCTCTGGGTGCTGACGGAATACCGGTCAGTTCGAAATTGCCAAGCGTCTTGTTGTCAGCCGCCATCTCCCGCTCGCCCTGAAGGACATGAATGCTTACGGCCGGCTGATTATCGGATGCTGTTGAAAAAACCTGCGACTTGCGGCAGGGTATGGTGCTGTTCTTCTCAATAAGCTTGGTCATGACGCTGCCGAGGGTTTCAATGCCGAGTGACAGCGGGGTCACGTCCAGAAGCAGCACATCCTTTACGTCGCCCTTGAGAACACCCCCCTGAATGGCAGCGCCGATGGCAACAACTTCATCAGGGTTGACACCTCTGTTCGGCACCTTGCCGAAGATATCCTGCACCCGCTTCTGCACGGCCGGCATACGGGTCATGCCGCCTACCAGGATCACCTCGTTGATATCGGCAGCTGAGATGCCGGAATCTTTCAGCGCTGTGCGGCAAGGCCCTTCAAGTTTGGCGATCAGCTCCGCGCAAATTGCCTCCAGCTTGGCGCGGGAAAGCTTCAGATTGAGGTGTTTCGGACCGGTGGCATCGGCGGTAATAAACGGCAGGTTGATATCGGTCTCCATGGAGGTGGAGAGCTCGCACTTGGCCTTCTCGGCGGCCTCTTTCAGCCTCTGCAGCGCCATTTTATCGCTGCGCAGATCAATGCCCTGATCCTTCTTGAACTCGTCGGCAATCCAGTCGATGATCACCTGGTCGAAGTCCTCGCCACCAAGGAAAGTATCGCCGTTGGTCGACTTTACTTCAAAGACGCCGTCGCCGAGTTCAAGAATAGAAATATCAAACGTGCCGCCGCCAAGGTCGAACACGGCTATTTTCTCGTCCTTTTTCTTGTCAAGACCATAGGCAAGGGCCGCTGCGGTAGGCTCGTTGATAATCCGCAGCACGTTGAGACCGGCGATCTTGCCGGCATCCTTGGTAGCCTGGCGCTGGGAGTCATCAAAGTATGCGGGGACGGTAATTACCGCATCGGTGACGGTTGTGCCGAGATAGTCTTCAGCTGTCTTCTTCATCTTCTGCAGTATCATTGCCGAAATCTCAGCCGGCGAATATTTCTTGTCGCGCACCTCCACCCAGGCGTCACCGTTGTCAGCCTTGACAATCTTGAATGGCGAAATCTTGATGTCCTTGCGGACGGCTTCGGTATCAAATTTCCGTCCGATCAGCCGTTTGATGGCGAACAGAGTGTTTTCCGGATTTGTTACCGCCTGCCGCTTTGCCTGCTGCCCGACGAGACGCTCACCGCTCTCGGTGATCGCCACCATTGACGGCGTCGTTCTGGACCCTTCGGCATTTGCTATGACAACCGGCTCCCCCCCCTCCATGATGGAGACACAGGAGTTTGTTGTGCCGAGATCTATTCCTATTACCTTGCTCATTACTGCCTCCTCAAAATTGATGGCCTGACCATCCGCTGTTTAATGATATGTATGCTGCCGGTATCGTCAACCTAGTCATCTGTCTGCAAAAAAACAAGGGGGCTTTAAAAAAACGTGACTGGGGACTAGGGACTAGGGATTAGCAAAAGAAAAAACACGTCAAATGCCGGTTGAAGTTTTACCGTTCCCTGTTCCCTGTTCCCTGTTCCCTGTTCCCTGTTCCCTGTTCCCTGTTCCCTGTTCC
>JAGFXN010000220.1 GCA_017861215.1 Deltaproteobacteria bacterium
CAATACAGGCTGCGGCAACCACCAAGCACCGGGGTGATGAAAAACACAACTGACCGCCGGATATGCAAGGGGTTATCCTTGATCGTCACTAATTTGTTTCAGTTAAACAGAAGAGCGGAGAATTTCAACTCGCTGTGTTGTGATTACCGAGGGCCGAGGCCACCATGCCATCCCCCCGGCGAGCGATCTATCTGCGGCATCCTTTACCTGCAACAATCGGCAGGTATACTTGATGTCGTCAGGATGGCGCGTGACAACACGCGCGCCCAGATACCGTTTGCCAAAGGAGGTTGCCATGCGCACGTTTCTCGGCTCATTGATTACGGGTGCCGTTGCTGCATGCCTGCTTGCCGGCTGCACGCTGCCGGAAAGTCGCTCCGGGAATGTCTACACCCGCGACCAGGCGCGAACCAGCCAGTCCGTCAATTACGGCACGATCCTGCGTGTCGATCTGGTCACCATCGAGGGAACCCAGACCGGTGCGGGGACGGTGGCCGGCGGGGCCATGGGCGGGGCGTTGGGGAGTGCCGTCGGCGGCGGCAGCGGGCGGGTCATCTCCACCGTCGGCGGAGCGATAATCGGCGGCATCGCTGGTTCGGCGATCGAAAAAGGGGTGACCACGGCGCAGGGGGTGGAACTTGAGGTCCAACTCGACAACGGCGAATTGCTCGTCGTCGTTCAGGAGAACGATGCCGTTTACAAGGTCGGCGACCGGATACGGGTCCTGCGCGACAGCCAGGGAACGACCCGCGTGCGGCAATAACTGGACCTGCCGCGAGCCGAAGATTTCGCGTTCTACGGGACACTCAACAACGGCGGGAACCACCGTGATCCGCAAGGAGGCTATCATGTCCGCTCCACACAACTGTCTGCCAACAATTGCCAGAGTCATCGCCGCAGTGATGTTGCTCCTGCCGACGCCGGCATGGGCACAGACCGACTGGCTGAAGAAGGGGCAGGAACTGCTCGGCACGGCCACAAAGAGCCCTGTCTCTTCCACCACCGACACCGTTCAGATCGCTGCCGGCCTCAAGGAGGCATTGCGCGTCGGCAGCGACACGGTGGTCGGTCAACTCGGCAAACCCGACGGTTTCAATGCCGACCCGGCGATTCATATCCCGCTGCCGAAAAGCTTCAAGAGCGTGCAGGCAGCGCTCAAGCCGCTCGGCATGTCACCCCTGCTTGACGACCTCGAACTGAGGCTGAACCGGGCCGCCGAGCAGGCCACACCCAAGGCCAAGGCGCTGTTCATGTCGGCCATCGAGGGGATGACGCTGGACGATGTGATGGGGATCTATCAAGGGCCGCAGGATGCGGCGACCCGCTATTTCCAAAAGAAGATGTCGCCGCAACTGGCTGGAGAGATGAAGCCGATCGTCGACCAGGCCTTGACACAGGCCGGCGCAGTGCAGGCCTACGACAAGGTCATGGGGCAATACCAGACGGTCCCCTTTGCTCCTGACGTCAAGGCCGACCTGTCAGGCTATGTGGTCGAACAGGGGATGAACGGCATCTTCCACTACCTGGCTCAGGAGGAAGCGGCCATCCGCCAGAATCCGGCCAAGCGCACCACAGAGTTACTTAAAACCGTCTTCGGATCAAAATAACATCGGGTTGCCACGTTCAACCATTCCGACCCAGAATATGGAATTGGAACTTTCAGACCGTCCACCCTCAGCCCTGTTTGCATACCTGCCTGCGACGGGGCGTTTCTTGCCCCGAGCATTTCTGCCAGCGTTGATCTTGTCATTATGCCCTTTCATAATTCCCTTGATTAAGATTGCGGAATTTGATATCACGCTCCCGCATTGGGGAGTCACATCCAGATGGGTTCCAGGTGCTTAATGGTTGATAAGATTTTCTAGTGAGGCGTTCATGGTAATAGCACTTACTGATATCATTCTAATCGTGACGGCTTTTGTAAGCTTCTTGTATGGCACGAGAATAGCCTGGCACTGTGGAAAAAGCTGCAATTCCAGAAAGACTCCAGAGGAAAGAATAGAGCAAATGAAATCCTACATGCCTGGCTCTACCCTCGTTTATTTCTTCGGCTTCTGCATAACAGCAAATTATCTCTATGGGTTAGTTCTTGGAGGTGAACCAGAAAAACTCGGCAGCATGGCTATTTTGTTGATGTCTCTTATCAATGCCTTTCTTGCATCCAGCGCAGTGGGCTGGCTGGCGATGCCGAAAAGAAGGAGTCTTTTCTAGCAGAACCCCACGACTGACAAGTCACCTTCGATTGAACAGCAATAGCCTGTCTCGGATTGATCTGTTTATTTGACGCCGTGAACGCGTCATTTTTATCATCGTCTCGCAACGGAGGCCGCCGGGTTGTCAACCCGGCGGCCTCCGTCTTTAGTGGCAAGTGCTTCAATTTCTGAGATATCCACCATGAAGAAAAGTTTTTACCCTTGGGGAAGCAGGGGCGCAAAATTTGAGGGGCTTACCTGGATAACTCCGGTACAATAACTTCGACAAGAAACGGTCATCGTTATGGTGAATTGACGCGCCAACTGGGGAGGTTTAATCATGACCAAATTGGCAAAGCTCAAAATTTGCCAGATCTGTGGCAACGAGCACGCCGCCGACCTTCGCCCCGGCGTCCTGGTCCGGCCGGCCCTGGGAGAGCTGATCGAGAAGGAAACCGGGCAGTGGGCCGAAGACGGCTGGATCTGCCTCACGGACTTGCACAAGTTTCGCAATCGCTATGTACAGGCCCTGCTGCGGGATGAAAAGGGTGAACTTTCCTCTCTTGAGGAAGAGGTCATCGCGAGTCTGCATGAGCAGGAAATTCTGGCTAGCAATCCGGAGGAGGAACTTCAGTCCGGGCTGACCATCGGCCAGCGCCTGGCCGACCACATGGCTTCCCTGGCGGGAAGCTGGCCCTTCATCATAGCTTTCGGCGGGGTGCTGATCGTGTGGATCACACTCAATTCGCTGGCCTTGGTCATGCAGCCTTTTGATCCGTATCCGTTCATCTTGCTGAACCTCGCCCTCTCCTGTCTCGCGGCCATCCAGGCACCGGTGATCATGATGAGCCAAAGCCGCCAGGAGGCCAGAGACCGACTGCATGCCATGCGCGACTACCAGGTCAACCTCAAGGCCGAGCTGGAAATTCGCCATCTCCATCAGAAGATCGATCATCTGCTCTCCCACCAATGGGAACGGCTGGTAGAGATCCAGGAAACCCAGATGGAATTGATGACCGAACTGCGCAGCCGCAAGTGATGCACGCGCGCATGCCGAAAGCGCAGGAGAAAATGCCGAACGAACAGGGTGTCCCGGCAAACAGCTATCTTGCCGGAGTGCGTGCCGTCGCCTTGCTCGAAGCCGGGAAAGGGCTGCTTGCCCTTCTGGCTGGTTCCGGCCTGCTGCTGCTTTGGGATGCCGACCTCCAGACCTTGGCCAATGAACTACTGCGCCACCTGCACCTCAACCCGGGACGGTTGCATGGCAATGTCCTCTGGGAGGCCATGACCTCGACCCCTCTCGGCCAGCTGCATTTGATCGCCCTGGGAG
>JAGFXN010000221.1 GCA_017861215.1 Deltaproteobacteria bacterium
AGAGAAAACAAACAGAGCTATAAGTAGGGATCTTCTCATCTCAATCCTTTCAGAATAGTAAAAGGTAACAGAAAGGAGCCGGTGCGGCTCCTTTCTGTTCTACCTGCAGGTGCTGGTTATTTGATAACGGCAAACTCTACCCGACGATTTTTTGCCCATGCTTCTTCATTGCTCCCCTTGTCGAGAGGGCGCTCTTTGCCGTAGCTGATGATAGAAAGCTGGTCAGCCGGGACACCAAGGGTCAGGAGGTAGGTCAACGCCGCCTTGGCCCGGTTTTCACCGAGAGCAAGGTTGTACTCGTCAGAGCCGCGCTCATCGCAATGGCCCTCAAGCTTGACCTTCCCCTTGTACTTTTTGAGAAGATACTCGGCATTTGCAGAAAGGATCTCCCGGGCTTGCTGGCTCAGAACGTATGAATCGAAATCAAAGTTGATCATTTTAAGCTCGGGGATTACGGCTTCAAACTGCGGCTGGACTGCTGCCTTCTCAGGGGGCGCTATTTCAGCGGCAGCCCTTTCAGCGGCCGCTCTTTCGGCTGCGGCCCTTTCAGCGGCCGCTCTTTCGGCGGCCGCCCTTTCAGCGGCCGCTTTCTGCTTATCCGCGTCGCTAACAGCAGAAGCCGCTTTCGTCTCAGCTATACCTTCATCAGGCTTGACCTGATCTTTTGCACAGCCGGTCATCAGAAGCAACCCAAAAGAGAGCAGCAACAGAGCACCAATAAAATCCTTACGCATCACAATCTCCTTTCAATAGTGAACTGTAAAACAGTGTATAGATTGATTATACATGTCTTGAAACCATTTACAACCAGGCAGAAAAAAAACTTCGTGACCGGTCAGGGCTGGCAGCTGTTGCCGGCTGGAACCCGTTACCAGCGTGATGACCATGCGGGGTGGGAGTCCTTGCCGCTGCCTCTTGAGATCTTTGTTTGCCCCGAGCCGTCGGCGCGCATGGCATAAATAAATTCGCCGCCGCCGCGTTTGCTGCTGAAGACAATGAATCTCCCGTCAGGGGACCAGCGGGGATGCTCGTTACTCCCTTCGAATGTCAGCTGCCGGTCATCGCTGCCATCAGGGTTGACAAGGTGAATCTGGAATCTGGCCCCATACTGGCGGCAGTAGGCGATTTTATCCCCTTTCGGAGACCAGCGGGGGCCTACCGTATAGCCGCCGCCGGGGATGATTCGTTTCTGGTCACTGCCGTCAACATGCATGACAAACAGCTGTGGCTTGCCGAGCCGGTCAGAAACAAAAGCGATAAATCTGCCGTCGGGTGACCATGATGGCGAAAGATCGATTGCCGTGTGTTTCGTCAACCTCGCCAGCTGTTTCCCCTCCTTGCTGATGAGGTAGATCTCGGAATTGCCGTCCTTGCTCAGCGCCAGAGCAATACGGTTCCCTTCAGGAGAGAACGCTCCGGTAATATTAATACCGGAAGACGATGAAATGCGGGCTTCCTTGCCGGTGAAAAGCTCCCGCCGGTAAAGATCAGGATTCCCCTGCTTGTATGAAGTAAAAATTATCTCCTTCCCGGAAGGAGAAAAGTCGGGATTGAGATTTATGGATCTGTTGGCGGTAAGCTTACGGACATTGAAACCGTCCCAGTCCATCAGGTAAATTTCTTTGTTCCCTGAAGAGCTTGAAACGTAGGCAAGCTTGCCGGTAAAGGGTCCGCGTTCGCCCGTCAGGACGAACAGCACCTCGTCGACAAAGGTATGCGCGGTTTTTCTCAAATCTTTCCTGGCAGCAGTGTACCGCTTGGCAAGGATCTCCCTGCCGGTGGCAACTTCATAGAAACGGTACTCCAGAGTAATCGAGTCGGCAGACAGTTTGTAGCCTGTTTTCAACAGCATATCTGCGTCAGCTGCGGTCCCGCCTGCTGGCAGCTGGACAAGCGAGAAAAGGCCGGTCATTTCCAGATCAAGCTTGAAAATATCGGCTATCTCCGCCGCAACTTTGTCGTCGGTTTCTCCGGAAACAGGCACGGGCAGGAATATTGCCGTCCGTAACGAGCTTTTACCCGGTGCCGTAACGCGCAGGAAATCATCCTGGGAAAAGATTGCCGACGGCAGGAGAGCAACTGCGAGAATAACCGTTATGATGATAAGTCTGTTCACTTGGTAACCTCTTGCGGGCTGAAAACGTACAGCTTGTTGAAGCCTGTCGCGGTTGGTGGCGGCGGGAAATGTACCTTCGCTTTTTCAATCGTCCTGATGACTGAGTCGTTGAAAAGCTTGTCAGCTGACGGGCGCTCCATGACGTAGCGGATCAGCTTGCCCTTGCTGTCGATATAGAGACGCACCGCTGCTTCCGGCGATTTGCTGCGGTAAACCATGGTCGTTGCCAGTGCGTCCTTCAGTCTTGACTGGATATAGGCCCCATAATCGGACCCTTTATCGCTGCCGCTTGCCGTTGCACCGCCGGCGCCCTTTTTTTCGGCGGCTTTCTTCTGCAACGAGGCAAGCACCTCAGCCTGACGCTTCGCATCGGCATTATATTCAAGACGACTCATTTTCTGGGCAAACTCCCTCGCCTCCTCGCCCCTGTCTTCCTTGGCTGGGGCGGCTGCCGGCAATGACGCGGCAGGCACAGAGGTTTTGACAGGAGGATTCATCGCCGGCTTGACGGCAGGGGTAAGAGGGGTTGCAGCAGCAGAAGGGGCGGCAGGGGCAGGGGCGGGCAGAGTTTCAGGCGTCCCCGGGGCAGGGTCAAGTGACGGCAGAGAGACAATATCGACATAATACGGTACGGCTTCGTGCAGCTGCGGTTTGAAGATTCCGGCGTGATTAAAGACAATGACAACTGCCAGATGAAGCACGATTGAGAGGAGAATCATCCTCTCCGGTTGTGGATCACGGTGCCGGGCACTCTGGATCATTTTGCCCCTGATGGCTCCGTAAGCATCCCGAGGCGCTCTATCCCTGCCCCCTTGATTTCCGCCATAGCCCTGACCACATCACCGTAGGGCACATCGCGATCAGCTTTCAGAAAAACCTCTTTCTTGCTTCTGGAGGAAAATATCGCTGCCAGTTTCGCCTTCAGCTGGCCTGGCGGTATCTCGCTTTTGTCGATGAAGGCTCTGCCGCTGCGGTCAATCGTGACGATAACCGGTTCATCCTTGACCTCCATCGACTTGGCTTCGGTTAAAAAGCTCTCCGCTTATTTTTTTGCAAAAGAGCGTTGGACAATATTCAGAAATTCGGTCGCAAAATTGTCCATCTCCGCAATCAAAACCTTGATCCTGGTCTGAAAGTGATTGTACCCGATGACCGCCGGAATGGCGGCGACCAGACCGATCGCTGTGGCAACCAGCGCCTCGGCAATACCCGGGGCGACTACCGCCAGCGAGGCGGACCCTGTTTCACCGATGCCCTTGAATGAGGTCATGATTCCCCAGACAGTGCCGAACAGGCCGATAAAAGGAGCAGTAGAGCCGGTAGTCGCCAGAAAGGCAAGATACTTCTCCAGGCGGGTTATTTCGGAAGTAGTTGCCCGGCGCAGGGCGCGGGCGATATTGTCAACACCGCCAAGATCGGCAGTGATGACATTGGGATCATTCGTCTCTTCAACCTTTTGCCCCAGCTTTTTCAGCTCGTTGTACCCTTCGGTAAAGAGGATAGAAAGCGGTGAGTTGGCGAACCGGTCAATCTGGGCACTGACCGCATCAAAACGCTTTGTCTGCCAGAAAAATACCAGAAATCTCTCCGATTCCTGATTCGCTTTGCGTACCTGAATGAATTTGTAGAAAATTATCGCCCATGAAACGACTGAAAAGTAGATCAGAACTAACAGCACAAGTTTTACTATGATGCCGGTACCTGCGAAAAGAGACAAGGTAGTACCTCCACGAAAACATTTTCTGATAAATCCTAACTTAAATATTCCTCTGCAACTTGCAAGTCAACTTTTTAATAGCATTCAGGCTTTCTGTCAGTGAAGCAGGGTATCTGCTCCCGCCATGCCGCCATCGAGGTAAAATCGAGCAGGGCAGTAATATTCCCGGGTTCATAGCCGGCTTCCGCCAGCAGTTCACCTTTCGGATCGATAATCATGCTCATGCCGAAAAAATCGAGTTTACCGACAACACCACAACAGTTGGCCGCAACCACGAACAGCTGGTTCTCGATCGCTCGGGCCCGCAGCAGGGTGCGCCAGTGCTCCTGGCGGGGCTTTGGCCATTCACCCGGCACAACCAGTATTTCTGCCCCCTCTACCGCAAGGCGGCGGGCAAGTTCGGGAAAACGGAGATCATAACAGATAAAAACCCCGACCCGGCCGACTGTCGTGTCAGTCACCAGCCAGGAATTGCCGCTGTCAAAGGAACGATCCTCCTGCATCAGGGAAAAGAGATGTATCTTGCGGTACTTGCCCCTCATTTTTCCATTGTCAAGAACATATGCCGTATTATAGACCTTGTCTGCATGCGGCTCCGGCAGAGAGCCGACGATAACCATGCCGTACTCTGCCGAAAGCTTTGCCAACTCCTCCACGAGGTCCCCGGTGCTCTCGGCAAGACGGTTCAACTCCTTGTAGGCAAAACCGGTTCCCCACATCTCGGGGAGGACGGCAAGCTGCACCCCGTCTGCGGCAAGCGTTTGCAGAGACTGCCGCACGTGCTCCAGATTCGGCCCGACTTCTCCCAGGGCAATGTTGAACTGCACGGCAGCGGCTTTTACTGAACGGGACATAGGAACTCCTTGCATGAAAAGAGCTGTCAGTGTAATTGAAATTGCTGTAGTATTCAAGCGGCAGAACAAGAACTTGTCCGTGAATAACTTTGTCGCCGCAGCGAACGGATCTGGGCCAGGGTTGCCGGTCGCAATTGAGCAAAACCGCAGATGCAGCCGGCCTGCATCGAGGATTTTGTGATCGCCCGGCCGGCAGAGATGACCTGAAGGCGTGCTGCCGCAGCATGAAGCTTCTTTACGGATACGTTCTCTATATTGACCGGAGAGATATCATGGGCATTGCGTCGTTTTTTGTATCACTTGTGAAAGGCATAACATGGGCGCAAGTTGCCAACGTGGCAATGGAGTACGGACCGGAGTTCTACCGCCAGGCAAGGGAGCGTTTCCAGCCGGAAGAGTCCCTGGCTGCCGTAGCGGAAAACATCGAGCTGCAGGAAAGAATCGCCCGTCTTGAAAAGCTCTTGCTGGAACAGGAAGGGATAATAAGAGAGCAGGCGGCAAAAACCGGGCTCCTTGAGAAGCGATGCATTGCCCTGGAAAGCCAGCTCCTGGTGCTGAAGGTAACCGCCGGCGCGCTCACCCTCGGCTGCGTGGTTCTGCTGGCAATTCTCTTCAAGTAACGGTGAGCTGTTCCATCTACATCCATATCCCCTTCTGCAGCCGCAAATGCAGCTATTGCGACTTCAACTCCTATGACAACCCTGAAATCTCTCCGCTTGAGTACGTTGACCTGCTCCTCGGTGAAATCAGCGCAACCGCGGCAGGATTTGCCCTGCAGCCGGCAGCGACCCTCTACTTTGGCGGCGGAACGCCGTCGCTCCTCCCCCCGGCACAGATTGCACGGCTGATTGCAGCGGTCAGGCAAAGCTGCGGGCTTGTCGACGCTGCCGAAGTGACCCTGGAGGCAAACCCGGGCACGATCACCCTTGAATCACTTCAAGGGTATCTGGCAGCCGGCGTCAATCGACTCTCCATAGGGGTTCAGTCTCTGGATGATGCAGAACTCCGGCTGCTCGGACGAATCCATTCGGCCGACGCAGCACGGGCGGCATTTGCCCTGGCCCGCACAGCAGGCTTCCGCAATATCGGCATCGACCTGATGCATTCCCTCCCCGGTCAGAGTAGTGCTGCATGGCAAACGACCCTGCGTGAAGCCATCGCCATGAGGCCGGAACATATCTCCGCGTATGGACTCACGGCAGAAGAAGGGACGCCGTTTGCCGCCATGGTTGCCCGGGGGGATATGCTGCTCCCTGAGGAAGATCTGGCCGTGGCGATGTTCGAACTTACGGCAGAACTTCTGCAGCAAGCCGGTTATGACCATTACGAAATTGCCAACTTTGCTCTGCCGGGATTGCGCTCAAGACATAACCAGGTTTACTGGAGACGGGAAGCCTATCTCGGCTTCGGGGCCGGCGCTCATTCGTTTTCCCGCGCCGCCGGCTATGGTGTAAGATGGGAGAATCCGGCAAAGCTGGCAGAGTATGCAGCTGTCATCATGGCAGGCAGGGGCATTGACAAAGCTGCGCCTATCTCCCGGCGCGAGGCTATGGCTGAATTTTTCTTTCTTGGGCTCCGCCTGACAGCAGGGGTTGATCCGGGACGGTTTAGCGAAGAGTTCGGCGTCGCAGCAGAGGCGGCGTTCCCAGGGGTTATTGAAAGACAGATCGAACGCGGCCTGATGGTGCTGGAGGGGGGGATGCTCCGCCTGACATCGCATGGCCTGCTGCTTGCCAACCGGGTCATGCAGGAGTTTGTCTGAATGCAGTGGTTAAGCATTCCTTTCAACCTTCAGCCTTCAGCCTGTTTACCTGATCATTATCTGCGTTTGGCAGCCTCTTCCTCATAGAATTTACGGTAGAGGATCTCCCATTCTCGACTGCCGGGCACCTTTGACTGACTGTACGAAGCAAGCTTGCGGCGGACTGCCAGGTCAATCTCCTCGGAAGCGCTGAAAAATTCGGCAATGGCGCTCTTGACCCGTTGCAGGGAGCGCGGCTCGTCCGGAAAATCAACCAGATCACTCCGCCAGAGCCGATCGATAACCTTGTGCGCCAGGTGGGAGATGCGGTCTTCAGATATCTGCATGAATAACTCCGGTGAACCGTGAATTGCCGGCTATGCCGATTGCAACGCAAGGATGAAATGAAGGCGGCGGGGATTGAGGCGCCGAGGGCGAACAAAATGGTCTGTTGAGGAGCCAAAGACGAGCTGACGGAGACAGCGCCCTGATTTTGAAGGGGAGTTACAGGACAATCTTGCGCTCTTTCGCCAGTTTGTCTTTTATCATCCGCAACATTTTGTGCCGGTCTATCTCCGCTGCGCCGCGTCCCATGGCAGCAAGATTTTCCTGCAGGATCCGCTCTGCATCCCGCTCCAAGGATTCTTCCGCCTGAATATCGGCGATAATTGCGGCTTTGATGGCCGCAAGCGCCGCCCCTCTTTCCCCTTTCAGGAGCACCTCTTTGGCTGCTATCAGGTCATTAAGTATCTTCTCGCCCAGACGATTAATCTGTTCTTCCTTGAGACGCATGGCAGGCTCCTTACTGCAGGCATCTTACCTGAATGAGTCAAAAAAGCAAATCATAAGGGGGCCACGGATGCTGGCGGAGTCAGGAAATTCAAGCGGAAGACTGGACGAGGACTTGATTCTGTCGAGCAGGTCAGAGTTGCTCCATTGACCGGGAAAGCGGCGCAATATGGGCCGTGCGGACCGATTTGCCGCAGATTTATTCCAGGTCCGACAGACTCCCGGGATTGACCGCTCTGCCAGAGACTGCTATTGTCGCTGGAATCTATCCACAAGAGAGGAGATATCAATGCTCATCGTCATGAGTCATAAAGCCGGAACAAAACAGATTGATACGGTAACCAGAGCAATCGAAGCGATGGGGCTTGTTGCCGCGCCGATTCCGGGAAGCGAGCGGACGGCAATCGGCGTGCTCGGCAACAAGGGATATGTGGACGATACCACCATCCGCGATCTGCCGGGGGTGAGTCAGGTTATCCATGTTTCGAAACCCTATAAACTCGTCTCGCGTGATTTCCACCCGAAAAATACCATTGTAAAAATCGGCGGCGTTGAGATCGGTGAAGGCAAAAGACCGGTCGTGGTTGCCGGCCCCTGTGCAGTAGAGAGCGAAGCACAGATCCT
>JAGFXN010000222.1 GCA_017861215.1 Deltaproteobacteria bacterium
TCCTCCTACACTCTTTCCCTACACGACGCTCTTCCGATCTGTGGGAGTGCGGCACTCATCCGGTAATTGTCAGCGGGGAAGGCTCCTGGCTGATCGACAGCGACGGCAACCGCTATCTCGACGGTGTTGCCAACCTCTGGACCAATGTGCACGGCCACTGCCACCCCTCCATCAATGACGCTGTCAAGCGGCAGCTGGACAAGATCGAACACTCGACCCTGCTCGGCCTTGCCGGCGAGCAGCCGGCGCTGCTCGCCAAAAGACTTGTGGAGATCGCTCCTGAAGGGCTCTGCAAGGTCTTTTACTCCGATAACGGCTCAACCGCCGTCGAGATCGGCATCAAGATGGCTTTTCAGTACTGGCAGCATCTTGGCAGGCCGGAAAAGAGCAGGTTCATCTCCCTGAAAAATGCCTATCACGGCGACACGATCGGCGCCGTCAGTGTCGGCGGCATCGACCTGTTCCACGAGGTGTTCCGCCCTCTCCTCTTCCCGACCATTCAGGCGCCGTCAACCTGCTGCTACCGCTGTGAACTCTCTCCGGAGAAGAACAGCCGACGCTGCAGCATGGAGTGCCTGGCCGAACTTGAAAAGCAGATGGCAACCCATGCCGACGAGGTCGCGGCAATTGTCATCGAGCCTCTGCTGCAGGGAGCCGGTGGCATGATTATCCAGCCGCCAGGCTATCTCGGCAGGGTACGGGAGCTCTGCGACCGTTTTGAGATTCTGCTGATCGCCGATGAGGTTGCCGTCGGTTTCGGCCGAACCGGGCGAATGTTCGCCTGTGACCATGAACGGGTGACCCCGGATATCATGGCGCTCTCCAAGGGGATCAGCGGCGGCTACCTGCCGCTGGCGGCGACCATGACAACCCGGAAGATCTACAACGCCTTTCTCGGCGAGTACCGCGAGCTGAAGACATTCTTCCACGGCCATACCTTTACCGGCAATCCGCTCGCCTGCGCTGCAGCCATTGCCAGCCTCGACCTGTTTTCTGCAAACAGGCTGCTCGAATCGTTACCTGTAAAGATCAGCTATTTACAGACAAGACTTAAAGCGATGCTTGAGATCGAAACCGTTGGCGATGTCCGCCAGTGCGGTATGGCGGCAGGCATTGAACTGGTAAAAGGGGAAAGTGGCGAACCGTATGACTGGGAGGAGCGGATCGGCGTGCAGGTCTGCCTTGAGGCGCGGAAGCACAGCCTCTTCCTCCGCCCCCTCGGCAATGTTATCGTTGTTTTTCCGCCGCTCTCCATAACCATGGAAGAGCTGGCGCTGCTGATGGACGGCATCGAAAAATCGATCATTGCTGTCACAACCTCTTTGTAAGGTCTCTTCTGTGCTGCTTCCCTCTACCTGCTGTTGCGCCTGGCTCGCTCATGCCTTCCATACGTCTTCTGCTTCAGCCTTCGGTCAGAAAACAACAGCCGGCACGCAGCCGGCAAACCTCTTTCACCCCTCGCAACGTACCAAAATAGTTTAACGCCATAGGAAACGTATCCTATTGCTTCGGTGAATAAACAGATGAATGGTAGGGGATCGGCATGCCGCGCCAAAATGGGGCGGGAGAACCCCGCCCCTACAGCAGGGTTTGAATGTTTAATCACCGGAGCAATGGTACAACATGAAGCGCGAGTCAGATTGCATCCTCAGCAAAGAGAAACAAGGCAACTCGTGAAGCACCACAAGAAAGAGCCCCGGGGAATCCAGGGCTCTTTCTTGTTCAGCTGTCAAATGGTTTCAGAGAAAAATCACGGACGGGTACCAAGGTAACTGCTGGCAGCATCCTTGATTGCCTGATCGACATTTGCGTTCTGAATTGCGGTTAAGACCGAATTGTTCTGTGTATGGTCGTCAAGATAGTCGATGGTGTCATAGATCACCCGCTTCGAATAGACGCTGTTATGCACCCAGCCTGAACCAGGCGCCAGGAGCCTCAGGTTGAACGCGGCACCCATCATGTCGGCACCCTTGAAGTTTGGAGCATTGGTGTCCCAGTTCACCGTTCTGTTGGCTAAAGTCTGTTGAGCTTGAGTGGCAGTGTTGAAGAAGTATGGGGGTACGGCCGCATTGTAGTATATCCCCTTGGCTGCAAGCTGGGAGATCACCACCGCCAGGGCAGCATTGTAGCCTTCTTTCTTTGTATTCAGAATGCTTGCATCAATTGTCATGGCTAAGCTGCCGTGACAACTCATGCACAGAGACGTGGTAATACCCGCAATGACGCCGTTGCTTGCCGTTGAAATCGCCGCGTAACTGTGTTTTTTGGGTGAGGACATGTGGCAGCCGACGCATGGCCCCTGGGTGACTGTAAGGCCGATGTTGGTATGGTAGGTAGTGCTCGAAACACCAGTCCTGTATTCGTAACCGGCTCTCAAACCATCGGGAAGCATTATATTGGCAGTATTCATGTTGTGGGGGTCGATAAAGTCGACGTTCTGCCAGAAGACGCCAGTATCCCCCACCCGGCAGACAATCGACGGCGCGGTGGTACAGTTGCTGGATAGCTTGATAATGTCGCCGGCAGCCTTGCCGGTATGGCAGACGATACAAATGTCCGAATCGTTCATGTTCGCGCCGCTGGGGTTTTCATAACTCTTGGGCCGGATGAATTTTTTCGTAGCAAGAGATGAATAGCCGTACCAGGCTACCACGAATTTGACCCCGGGATTGAATTGATTCGCTTCTATGCCAATACTGCGCCGGCTGAAGCTGGCATCAAAGGGTGTAGGGGTATGGCAAGCCGAGCAGGCGACCATTTCCCGAGAGCTAGTTGCCGTGCCAAACGGGGCAATGTCGGTGAAATCGGAATTCACGTAATTGACATAGCCGGTGGAGGTGTGACAGCGGACGCAGTCGTCTGCTGTCGAGTTGGCAGGAGTGGCCGGAGCAGCTGTCCCCATACTCTTAAACTGGTAAGCCATGTAAGCCGGGGCTGACGGGTTGGCCTTCCCTGACCGTGCCCACTGCAGATTGGCGGAGTAGACGTTGAAGGAGCTGTCGACGGCGGACGTGTGGCAGTTGTCACAAGTTATATTCGGATTGACATACTGCGCCGCGGTCGTCGAGTTGGTAAAGTGCGGATACGGTAAGCCACCGGGTAAAAAGGCTGTCGAGTGCAGGCCGTGGCACTGCACACATTGGTTCGTACTGTTGTAAGCGTTGTGGAATGACTTTCCGGGCGGCGGCCAGGGAAGGCCCCAGGAATTACCTGTACTATGGCAATCAATGCAGGACGCCTGGTATTCATGCGGTGTATTTGCCGTATGACAGTCCTGGCAGCTGACGCTCCTGGTCTTGTGGGGAGAGGCGTCGTAGTCGGCAACGACCTGTGGATTGTTATCCGCGTGGCAGACGGTACACTGAGCCTCCAGGTATTCCGTACGGTTGAGGACGGTAACGGTTGCGCTGTCCTGTCGTATGATGCCGCCGGAAGTCGCCGTGAGGGTGGCGGTGTAGCTGCCGGCGGTGGCCCCGTACACGGTGGTTACCGCAGAGCCGG
>JAGFXN010000035.1 GCA_017861215.1 Deltaproteobacteria bacterium
CCGCTGGCGCGGGCAGCCGGTCCGACCAGGCCGATCTCCCGGGCGGTTTCGCGAGACACTATGCCGACATCTTCCAGACGGGCCATAACCGACGGGGTGCTCCAGAGCAGTTCAACAGCGTTTGCCAGATCGGCGCGGGCTGCTTCCAGACGGTTAAGAAGCTCATCGGCCTGACTTTTCCCGCAGGCGAAACCTACCCCACCGGGCCGGACGGCCCCTCTGCCAAAGCGACTGCCGCAGATGACTGCAGACATGTTGAGAAAATCACCGCGAATCCGGCCGCAAAACGAGGCAGTCGGCAGATAGCCGACATCGCCGGCAATGGCCCCGAGATCGCCGGTGTGATTCGCCAGACGTTCAAGCTCCAGGGCAATGCCGCGCACGACTTCGGAATGAGGGGGGACACGTCCCCCGGCAAGTGCTTCGATGAGCATGCAGTAGGCCTGACCATGACCGATGCTGGTGTCGCCGGCAATTGTCTCGATCTGGTACATGGTCTGCGGATAAGGCCCACCGATCAGCGCCTGCTCGATGCCGCGATGCTGAAAGCCGAGGGAAATCTCCAGACTGAAGACCTCTTCGCCATGGCACTGGAAGCGGAAGTGCCCCGGCTCGATGATTCCGGCGTGAACCGGCCCGACCGCCACCTCGTGCACCTCATCTCCCTCCACCTGGTAATAAGGCATGACACCGGGCAACAGCCCGTTGCCGTCAAGGTGATGCCAATACGACTCCCCTTTGCCAAAGGGACGATGGAACCTGACCGGTTTCAACCAGGGATGCCCCTGCGGCGTGAGGGCGCACTGTTCGGCAATCTCCCGTTCGAACAGATGCAGCTGAGGACAGGATTCGGTCAGAGAAGGGAATGACTCTGCGACGCTGGTCCGGGCAACGCCGATGGTACCGTCAGCCTTGGAGGCAAGCACACAAAACAGCTCTGCACCAGAGTCTTTCGGCACCCCGAAATAGGAGGAAACTCGCCAGCCGCCAGAAATTGCATCCAGCACCCCCTGGAAAAAGCGATCATTGTCGGCCAGAGGAAGCTTGGCAAGCGGTATCGCTGCGCCGTTATGCAGAGGAGACAGTAGCTCTTTCATTGAGGCACCTCCAGCAGGGCGGCTCCCTCACGCAGGAGGTCCATCAGCGGCTGCGGAATCCAGACGCCAAGCAGAAACACCATGAGCAGCAGAACCAGCGGCGGCCCAACCGTCAACAGGGAGTCACGGTAGGAGGTTTTTTCGCTGTCCTCGGGAACATCACCCATTACCATCGGCAGTACCGTGAGCGCCATGCCGATAAAGATGATTGCCAGGGAGAGCAGAAAGAGCGCGCCGACAAGCATGCGCCCCTGCATAAAAGCGCTGCTGACAATAGTGAACTCACTGATGAAGGGCGCAAACGGGGGAGAGCCGGTAATGGCAATGAATCCGGCCAGAAAGAGCCCGCCTGACCATGGCAGGCGGCGCAGGGCGCCTCTGACCTGGACAGTGCTTTTGCTGTTATAGGAACGATGAATGTTGCCGGAGGAGAGGAACAGCACCCCTTTGGTGAGGCCATTGGCAAGGATATGAAAAAGCGCCCCGAAGATTGCTTTGCCGCCGATGCCGAGCGCTACCGCCATGATACCGACATGCTCAACGCTGGAATAGGCGAGCATCCGTTTGAAATCGGCCTGCCGGGCCATGAATATGGCGGCAAAGAGCATGGAGATGAGGCCCATGACAACCAGGGCGTTCTGGAAAAAGGCGATCTCCTTGGTGGCGAGACAGAGCTGATACACTCTTAGCAGAGCCAGAAAGGCCAGATTTACCAACCCGCCGGCCAGCATGGCGCCGACCAGACCCGGGGCCTCGCCGTAGGCATCCGGTTTCCAGGTATGCAGCGGCGCCAGCCCCATCTTGGAGCCGAAGCCGACCAGCAGAAAGACAAACGCGGCATGCACCCAGCCGGAGGAGAGCTGACCGGCATCGCGCATCAGGTCATCCAGCAGCAGCGACGGCTCCACTTTGGCGACGATGGTGGCGTAGGCCAGAAAATAGAGCCCGATCAGGGCCAGGGCAACCCCGACGGAACAGATCAGCAGATACTTCCAGGTCGCTTCAATCGAACGGGCGTTACGGTTGAAATAGATCAGCGGCGCCATGGAGATCGTCGTGGTTTCCAGGGCAACCCACATCAGACCGAGATGGTGGGTAATGGTCACCAGTGAGGCGGCTGCCAGGCAGATCAGCAGGCCGATGCAGAGTACCCGGTTGGAACGCTCCCGGCGATAGAAAAGGTAGCCGATCGAGTAGACCGCGCAAAACAGGAAGAGGAGGCTGGTGCTGAGGAGGACGATCTTGCCGAGCGCGTCCAGGTGAAACCAGCCGCCAGGAGATTCAGGCGGAGTGAACGTCAGCACATGAATGACGATGCCCAGGTGCCCCAGGGCGAAGAGCGACAACACCTTGGGCCGGAGACGATCATACGGGATCAGCCAGGTCACGATAGCGCCGGCCAGGGGCAGCAAGATCAGGGCAGCAAACATGGAACTACTCCTCTTTCAGAGAGGTCAGGCGTGAGGTGTCCAGCGAGGAGAACTCACGGCTGATGTGGTTGATGACAATTCCCATGACAAAGGTGCCGACGAGGAGATCAAGGAGCGCTCCGGCCTCAACCATGAGCGGCATCGCATCGGCCAGCAGCAGACCGAAGATGAAGATGCCGTTTTCCAGCACCAGATAGCCGATGACCTGGGAAATGGCCTTGCGCCGGGTCGTCAGAATCAGGAAACCGGCCATCAGGGTCGCGATGGATGCCGGGACAAACATATAATTCTGGTGTTCGGCAAGGAGCGGCAGTTTACTGGCAAAGCCGAAGGAAAGCGCCGTAAAAAGCGCTCCGAGCAACAGTGTCGGCACATAGCCGAGATAGGGTTCTACCTCGCGCTTGATCTCGGCAGAACGGACGGCGCGATTGAGCAGCAGCGGAA
Source organism: Deltaproteobacteria bacterium (assembly GCA_017861215.1). Classification (GTDB taxonomy): domain Bacteria; phylum Desulfobacterota; class Desulfuromonadia; order Geobacterales; family DSM-12255; genus VEOV01. The sequence continues at coordinate 2,972 of JAGFXN010000035.1, forward strand.
TAATCAAGCCCTTGATGGCAATGATGCCGGCGGTAATGCCGACCAGGTGCCAGGAGAATGGGTGGATGAGGCCCGGCAGAACCCCCAGGATGACTCCTTGAGCGGCCACGGCCCGGATGGAAAACATCAGGCGGCTTGTTCCCAGAGAGATGAAGTTGATCAGCAGCACAAGCACAAGCAATTGATCGGCAAAAGTAATCATAGGTTCACCTGATGACCAGCAGAGTGGAGAACGCCGCCAGGATAGTGGCGGCAACCAGAAGTTGAGGAATTCGCACCAGCCTGAGACGGGCCATGACCGACTCGACCGTGCCGATGATCACGGCCAGCTCCAGCATGGAAATAATGAACAGCAGCCAGTCGAGTAAAGGCTTACCGGTCGCATACGGCAGAGCCAGATGAACAAAAAAAGCTCCCAGCACAAACAGTTTGAGGCTGGCACCGTACTGGATCAAAGCAAAGGCCGGGCCGCTGTGATCAAGCACCATCACCTCATGGATCATGGTCAGCTCAAGATGGGTGTTAGGATCGTCAAACGGGATACGGCAGTTTTCGACCAGCAGAACGATGAACATGCCGCCGACCAGGAGGAGCAGGGCAGCACCAGCTTCCAGCCAGATCGAAGAGCTTACTTTGATCAGCATTGCGGAGAGTGAGTACGAACCGGAAAGTCGCGACAGGGTAATTAATGCAAAAAAGAGGGTCGGTTCGGCCAGACAGGAGTAGGTAGCTTCACGGGCCGACCCCATCCCTTCAAAGCTGGAGCCGGTATCCAGGGCAGCAGCCATGGTGAAAAAACGCCCGAGGGCAAACAGGTAGGCATAGAGAATCATGTCACCCTGAAATGAAATGGGTGCCGGATGGGCACCGAAAGGGATCAGCAGTGCAGCAACCGCCGTTGTTGCCAGGGAGACGATCGGACCGGCGCGAAATATCCAGGTCGTAGTGGTGCTGAAGACTGTCCCTTTCTGCAGCAAGCGGAAGATATCATAATACGGCTGGAGAAAAGGCGCACCGACCCTGCCGGCAAAGGCCGCCTTGGTTTTGCCGATCACCCCCAAAAGGAGCGGCGGCATGAGAATGGCAAGAAGCAGATGAATGAGGATGTCGGTCATAGGTACCTCAATTATGAATTATGAATGAAAAGCCGACCTGGCTTGCCGCGTACCTTATGGAGGTACTTGATATTATTGCAACATTCATAATTCTACATTCATAATTTGCATTTTCAGTGTGCCCAAAGCATCAGAATAAACAGGGTGACAAAGATATAGAGCATGTAGACGTGCATCTGGCCGTGCTGCAGGCGCCGCAGAAAGGCGAATGACAACCCGGCGATATTGAACAGCGGCACAATGATCCGCTCCAGTACCGTTTCCGTCGGCAGATCGGCACAGCGGGCCGCAGCGGGGAATATCCCTGTCAAGGCAGGGCGTTCAACACGCTGACGGATGATGCCGTTGAAAACCGACACAGCAAGTTCGGAAAACGCCGTCGCGGTATACTCCATCCGCGCCGTGGCCCGCTGGTAGCCGCAGCCCCAGGTCGAAGCCGTAGCGACATCAGCCTGCCGCAGCCGCCACCTCCAGAAGAGCGTCACCATGATCGCGGCCAACAGCAGGAGCATGCTTAGCAAAAAGAGCCTTCCCAGAATCACCCCATACTCGGCAGGATATACGGTAAGCGCCACCTCGGGCATGAATGCCGCCAGCGCAGGCGCGACCAGTCGCTGTCCAAGCTGCGGCGCCAGGCCGATCAAGAGGCAGAGCAGGGCAAAAATGCCCATCGGCAGAAGCATCGTCAGCGGAGCTTCATGGGGATGAGCCGCCCCCTGGCTTCGTGCCGTACCGAGGAATACCGAACTGTAGAGCTTGGTGAAGGCTATCGCGGCCAGTCCGCCGACCAGCGCCAGTAATGGCGCCAGCAGCACAAGGTAGGTCATGCTGGTCGCCTGCAGCTGCGCAAAGAAGCCGAGATAGAGCAGAAACTCGCTGACAAAGCCGTTCAAGGGAGGAATACCGCAGATGGCGATTGTGCCGACCAGAAAGAGGAGCGCGGTGCGTGGCATATATTTGCCGAGCCCCCCCATAAGGTTCATTTCCCGCGTGCCGCTAGCGTGGATAATGACCCCTGAGCCAAGGAAGAGGAGCGGTTTGAACAAACTGTGATTGACGATATGCAGCAGGGCGCCTGCCATTCCCAGATAAGCCAGCGGAGCGTTGTGGCTGGAAATCCCCAGGAGGGCAACGCCCAGGCCGGTGGTGACAATGCCGATATTTTCGATGCTGCTGCAGGCCAGCAGGCGTTTCAGATCACGCTGGGCAACGGCAAAGGCGATTCCCAGCAGGGCTGAAGTGATGCCGGCCACGGTCAGAAACCCGCCCCAAAGAAGCGGCGGATCATGGAAAAAGGTCAGGGTACGGAATATGCCGTAGAGCCCCATCTTCAGCATAACGCCGGACATCATGGCCGAGACGTGGCTCGGGGCGTTGGCGTGTGCCGAAGGGAGCCAGATATGGAGCGGCATGATCCCCGCCTTGGCGCCGAACCCGGCAAAGGCGGCCATGGCAATCACCAGGGCAACCGTCGGCAGCGCGGAGAGTGACCCGGCGGCCGGCAGGAGAAACGAACCTGTCTGGCAGGCCAGTAAGGAAAAATAGACGTACAGTGCGGCGCTGCCGGTGTGGGTGGCAATCAGATAGACGATCCCGGCGCGCCGGACATCCTCACGTTCGTGCTCGGTCACCAGCAGGAAGTAGGCAGAAAGCGCCATGACCTCCCATACCATAAGAAAAAAAACGCCATTGCGCGCCATGACCAGAATTGCCATTGACGAGGCCAGCAGGCCGTAGAAGAAAGTCAGGCCGCGTTCCGTAGCACGATGATCTGCAGCTGGCCAGTAACCCAGCGAAAACAGAGAGCCGGCAGCGGCAACCAGAAAGATGGGGAGCAGAAAGAAGGCGGACAACGGATCTATTGCCAGCTCACAAGAGCCGAACGGCAAGTTCCAGGCAAGGACAAAGGTTGATGTCGAATGGGCAAAAAGGAGAGCCAATGCAGCAGGAAGACCGGCCAGCGCAGCCAGAACCGTGGTAATGGTGGCTATCATCTGGCCAGGACCGGGTCGAAGGAAAAGACCGGGGATGCCGGCAGAGCCGATAAAAAGCGCGGCGATTATCGCCACGATTGCAGGATCACACACCTCCTGCAGAGCAGAATACATCGAAATGGGCTCCTTGGGATAAATGACGATGAGTAGCGAAAAGAGACGCTCTATCCGCCAGCGGCCTATAGATAGTGAACCGGAGCTATATGCGTGTCAATAAAAAACTGTTATTTTTTTACACGTGTACGTAAACATTGTACTGAGTTATCCGGATGTATCAGCCAGGATTTTCTTGTTACGGTTTCCGCCGTGTTCATCGGACAAAATCATTAGTGACTTGTTGCTGTGCATTTCGCAGCTTACTGCCGCTTCGTTGTCTCATCAGATAGTATCCGGATGAATGCATGGGACGTTTTCGGGCAAGAACTACTTACTCAGTTCGGCTCGGACAGCGCCTCTATCCGGCGCGAATTCCAGTCGAGCACCGCAGTATGGCGAATCATCTTTTCGGCCAGATCAGGGAACTCCCTTTCGATCTCTTTGGCGGCAAACATGGAAAGGAAATGAGACTTCATGACTGCCCGGGCCCGATCAACCCCTATTTCATCAAACGGTACCGAAGCCAGCAACAGGAACCCGTCGTCGGGAATTCTCCTGGCGGCCATATTGCTTTCGATGATTGCCGCCGCCTTGTGGATAGGGTCGGCCAGGTTGGGACTGTACGGCCCGATAATCAGGGCGAGATTGGGGGTATGAAGAAAGTCGAATCCCTGCCCCAGGCAGATCATCCATTCACGATGTTCTACGGTAAGCGCACGCCGCTCCTGGCGCAATCCCTTGATATGGGAAAAGTTGCCGACCAGCAGCGGCAGAAGATCGCTCCTCATCTCAAAGGGCATGTCATGGAAGCGCTGCGCCAGTTCTGCTGCCAGCTCATCAACTGTCATGTCATTGGACAGATCCAGGATGCGTCCGTCGGAGCTGTGCAGCAGCAGGGCATCCTCATCGGTTTCGAAACCGCAGATAAGAGGATAGACCGTGTCATGGGCGGCACCGAAGATAGCTTCCATCTGCCTCTGAAGCTGGCGTGTGTGGGCAATTGCCGCTTCAGTGTCGCAGCCGAAACCGGAACAGCCCCGGCGAGCATCACCGCGGGAAAAGTGGTAGGTGATCAGGATCAGGACCCGTCGGCCACTTCTCACCATCCGCTGCACATACTGAGCCAGCACCTCGCCAAGATGGGGCCAGCCCATATCAAACATCCCTCCCAGATTACGAAATGGCTGAATAATGCCGGGGGGTGTTTTGGTGGCTACCGGGATATTGATCCGGCCGTCCATGCATTTCATGACGGCAATGGCGGTCGGATGCTGTGCAAGATACCGCTCTCTGGCAAGAAAAGACTCCGGAGAACAGAAGTCGGCCGAGTATCTCTGCGCCAGCTCAAAAACCCAGTTGATGCGGTTTGCTATTGGTTGCTGGTGAATTGTGCTGATAGGAGTCATGGCGCTGCCCCCTGAAAGATTGTTACTTGTGCCTGCCTGATTGTATGTGCCCTGGCATAAATAAATAACAATATTAATGGTTTAAAGGTAGTCGCTCAAAAACAGGACAATCAAGGTAATGAGATAGTAGAGGACATACTGCTGCAGGATGCCGCTCTGCAATTTTCGTAGCGGAACAAATCGTTCATAAAGCCGGTTAAGTGCCGGAATATAGACAAGTTCCAGCACGCTCTCCGGAACATGGCTGTGAAAACCGGCGCGCCGCGGGAATATGCCGACGATGTCCGGTTTATGAACCTGCGGCTTGAGAACAAATGAGAAAAGACCGGTCAGCATCTGGGCGAACGATGAGGCGCTGTACTGCATCCGCGGCAGCGGGCGCTGATACCCGCACCCCCAGGTGACCGTTTCTCCGACCGGCGCTGCAGCCAGCCTGTGGCGGTACCAGAGAAAGAGCAGCGCCAGCAGCGCCAGCAGGGTGACCCCCATGATCGTCAGCAGCGGCAGGGGGACCAGTTCCGCCAGGGGTTGCCCTCCGGCTGACAGTATTGTCGGCAAGGCCGTCAGGCTCGCCCGCTGCAACAGACCTTCGAAAAGACCGGGCGCCAGGCCGATGACCGCACAGAGCAGTGCCAGCAGCGTCATGGGCAGCAGCATCTGCCAACCGGCTTCATGGCCGCCGGCATGAGCGTCGGAACGCGGCACACCCAGAAAGACGATCCCGTAGACCTTGACAAAGCAGGCCACGGCCAGTCCGCCGACCATGGCAAGGGCAGGAGCAGCCAGGGCGGTCACGGCGGCGGCAATGCCCGTCCCTTGAATCCCCCGAAAGAAGCCGAGATACACAAGGAGTTCACTGACAAAACCGTTCAAGGGCGGCAACCCGCAGATGGCTACTGCGCCGACTCCGAACAGGAGCGCCGTATAGGGCAGGCGGCGGGCAACTCCCCCGAGCAGGTCGATTTCGCGGGTGCCGCTGGCATGGATGACCGATCCGGCGCCGAGAAACAGCAGCGCTTTGAAGGTAGCATGATTGAGAACATGCAGCAGCGCCCCGGCCATACCGAGCAACATCATGGCGGTCGAGCCGATAGTCTGACCGATGAGCGCCACTCCTATGCCCATGAAGATGATGCCGATATTTTCGATGCTGTGATAGGCCAGAAGGCGCTTCAGGTCATGCTGGCCGATGGCAAATGCTACCCCGACAACACCGGAGACAACCCCCAGCAGGAGCACGCAGCACCCCCACCAGAGCGGCACGCCGTGGAAGAACGAGAGCGTCCGGACCAGACCGTAAATGCCGACTTTGAGAATGACTCCCGACATGGCGGCCGAGACGTGACTGGGAGCATTGGCGTGGGCCGAAGGGAGCCAGATGTGGAACGGCATGATCCCGGCCTTCATGCCGAAGCCGAAAAGGGCGGTCAGAAATATTGCCGTTGCCAGGGGTGACGATGCCTCCAGCGAACCTGCGGCAGGGAAAACCCAGGAGCCGGCATACAGGTTCAGGAGCGGGAAGAGCGCGAACAGACCCAGCGTACCGAGATGGGTGGTGATCATGTAGAGCGTGCCGGCTTCGTTGACCTCACGCTTTTCATCCTCGGTTGACACGAGGAAATAGGCCGCCAGGGCCATGACCTCCCAGGCGAACAGGAAGGAGATGCTGTCGCGGGCAAGCACTACGCCGCTCATGGTAGCGGTCATCAGCCCGAAAAAGAAGGTCATCTTGCGGACATTGTGTGGGTAGTGATCGGCATGCCAGTACGTGCGGGCATAAAGGGCGGCGCAGCCGGGAATCAGAAAAATCGGCAGCAGGAACCATGCCGAGAGTGGATCAACGCCAAATTCACAGTTGTCGAAAGGAAGAGTCCAGGGGAGAACAAACAGCTCGGTCTGACCGGTAACGAGAACGGTGACCGTAGCGCTGACTC
>JAGFXN010000223.1 GCA_017861215.1 Deltaproteobacteria bacterium
AGGGTACGTACTGCGGCGTTTTGTCGAGTTCGGCGCACCGCCGGAAATCCAATGGCTGGCCAAACCGCATATCGGCACCGACCGGCTGAGAGCAATCCTCCTCAATATCCGCCGCTTTCTCACCGGTCGCGGCGTTGACGTCCGTTTCAGCGCCAAGCTGACCGGCCTGGGTCTGCGGGACCGCAGAATCAGTAGCGTAGCCATCAACAGCCTCCAGGAAGAGCCGTGCGATGCGCTGCTGCTGGCGCCGGGGCACAGCAGCCGCGACACCTACGCCATGCTTGACGCTCACGGGGTACTGATGGAGCAGAAGCCCTTTGCCGTTGGACTCAGGGTAGAGCACCCGCAGGAACTCATCAACAGCATCCAGTACGGCAGCCCGGCTGATCCGCGTCTCCCCGCAGCCGACTACGCGCTGGCCTGGAACGATGCCGGCAGCGGCCGTTCAGCATACTCGTTCTGCATGTGCCCTGGAGGTGTTGTCATCGGCGGCTCTTCCGAGGCGGGTACCGTGGTGACCAACGGCATGAGTGACCTGAAGCGGGGGAGCGGCTGGGCGAACAGCGCCCTGGTGGCGACAGTAAAAACGGCAGATTTCGCCGACCGGTCGCCACTTGCCGGTATCGCCCTGCAGCGGAGTCTTGAACAGGCCGCCTTCACGTGTGGCGGCGGCGACTACAAGGCCCCGGCACAGAACATGCTCGCTTTCCTCAAGAAGGGGGGGGCCGGGCCGGCCTCCTCCACCTACCGGCCCGGCATCAGGGAGGCGGAACTGGCGGCACTCCTCCCCGGATTCATCACCGCCACCCTGCGGGACGGCATTGCCGCATTTGACCGCAAGATGCGCGGCTTCATTACCAGCGAAGCAACCCTGATCGGCATCGAGAGCCGTACCTCGGCACCGCTCCGAATTCTGCGGGGGGAGGATTTCCAGTCGCCGGCCATCAAGGGGCTCTACCCTTGCGGCGAAGGGGCCGGCTATGCCGGCGGGATCATGAGTGCCGCCCTGGATGGCATCAGGGTCGCGGATGCTGTTGCCGGGGAACTCGCCTGAAATAATAAGTTGCCTTCCTTCTTCAATATTGCTGACAGGACGGCATTTCGGCATTAAGATGCAGTATCAAATACAATCTGTTCAGGGGTCGGCACGAGTGCGCAAAATATTTGTAAAAGACATTAAAGACAGGGAACAGATACAAGAGGTCTTTCTCGTCAAGGACAAGATCACGGCCATGGCAAAGAACGGCAAACCGTATATGAACCTCAAGCTGATGGATAAAACCGGTGAGGTTGACGCCAAGATCTGGGACAACATTGACCAGATCGCGCCGCTCTTTGAAAAGAATGATTTTTTGAAGGTTTCGGCAAAAGCGTCGGTCTATCTCGGCAAGATGCAGCTGGTCATTGGCGAGCTGCGCAAAATACCTGAAGAAGAGGTGACGCTCGCCGATTTTCTCCCGGAGACCGAGCGTGACATCACCGAGATGGAAGCCGAACTGCAGACTCTTCTGGCAACGCTGGAAAACGGCTGGCTGCGCAGACTGCTGCACGACATCTTTGCTGATCCGCAGATTGCGCCGCTCTACCGTGTCGCCCCTGCTGCCAAGGGGATGCACCATGTCTACCTCGGCGGACTGCTGGAACACTCCCTGGCGGTCGCCAAACTGGTTGATGCTGTCGTACCGCTCTACCAGGGGATGAACCGTGACCTGCTGATTGCCGGAGCCCTGCTCCACGATCTGGGCAAGGTACGCGAGATGAAGTTCGCCCGGGCTTTTGACTACAGTGATGAAGGGAAGCTGATCGGCCATATCTCCATCGGTGTCGAGATGATCCATGAGCGGATCTGCATGATTCCTGACTTCCCGCCGGAGCTTGCCATGCATTTGAAGCACCTCATCCTGTCCCATCACGGGCAGTATGAGTACGGCTCCCCGAAACGTCCGAAAACAGTGGAGGCGACCGTACTCAACTATCTTGACGATCTCGACTCGAAGATAAACGGCATCCATACGCACATCAAAAAAGAGGGGGAGATGCAGGGGAACTGGACAGCCTATCACCGTCTCTACGACCGCTATTTCTATATTGACCGGAGCGAAGAGTCCCCGGGAGATGAGGCTGAGACTGTCGACCAGCAGCAGCCTCGGCAGGCCCCGGCTGACAAGGCTGTGCCCGTTGCGGGCGGGCGCAAAGGATTTCACAACAATCCCTTTGCCAAACTGACCAGTGAGCCGCAACCGCCTGAAAACCTTGATCTCTTCTAGGATACCAGCAGTCGCCGGCACCGCCCTGCTGCTTATGAGTGCCCTGCTGGCAGGCTGCCGCCACAGCGGTGAAAAGAGAGGAACCATGATATTTGAAACAATTGTCGTCGGCGAACTGGGGGTAAACTGTTACCTCCTGGCGGACAGCGAGACGAAAGAAGGGGTCGTGGTAGATCCCGGGGCGGAAGCGGAAAAAGTCCTTACCGCTGTAAAGGGGAACGGCGTCAGAGTGCTGTATGTTCTCAACACGCACGGCCATTTCGATCATATCGGCGGCAACCGCCGCGTTACCGAAGCTACCGGCGCCGGGCTGATGATCAGTCGGGAAGATGCGCCGTTCCTGTCGCAGGCAGCGCGCTCCGCGACCATGTACGGCCTGGCGGCCGACAACTCTCCGCCACCCGCTGCCTACCTTGCCGAGGGGGACAGCATCCGCTTTGGCCGGCACGAACTGAAGGTCATCCATATCCCCGGGCATTCAGCCGGCGGCTGCTGCTTCTATCTGGAGAAGGAGGGGCTGCTGATCAGCGGGGACTCTCTCTTTGCCGAATCCATCGGCCGCACCGATCTTCCCGGCGGCTCACAGGAACTGCTGGTCGGTGCCATCCGCACGAAACTTCTGACCCTCCCCGCAGAGACCAGAGTATTTCCGGGGCATGGACCGGCGACATCGATCGGTCACGAGAAAAAATACAACCCGTATCTTGGGGGGTGACCATGTTCACAGGTAAAACCGTCATTCTCGGCGTCAGCGGCGGCATCGCCGCCTACAAGGCGGTGGAACTGCTCCGCCTGCTGGTCAAGGCCGGTGCTTCCGTCCATGTTGTCATGACAAAGGCGGCCACCGAATTCGTCACGCCGCTCACCTTTCAGACCCTTTCCGGAAACCCGGTCCATACCGAGCTGTTCAACCTGATCACCGAGCAGGAGATCGGCCACATCTCCCTTGCCGACCGTGCCGACCTCTGCATCATTGCCCCGGCAACGGCAAACTTCATCGGCAAACTCGCCAACGGCATTGCCGACGACCTCCTGACGACAACGATCATGGCGACCAGGGCGCCGGTACTGCTTGCCCCGGCGATGAACGTCAACATGTATGAGAACGCCATCTATCAGGAAAATGAGGCAAAACTGCTGCGGCATGGCTACCTGTTCGCCGCTCCGGTCAGCGGCTATCTGGCCTGCGGCTGGGAGGGGCAAGGGAAGCTGCAGGAACCGTCTGCCATC
>JAGFXN010000224.1 GCA_017861215.1 Deltaproteobacteria bacterium
AGCCAGCCTTCATCCGGCCATCTATGGCGGATATGCTTCATCAGGATCATCTCGATCAGGATGATGATGCCGAAGAGCCACATTCTCACCACCGGTTTTTCAATATCCTGCCTGCTTATCACTCCGCTGACCACTCCGCCCAGAGTAACAAAGCAGCAGGAGAACATGGTCAGGATATGGATTACCTCTGCAAGGGGGGCATCCAATTCGACTGTCTGTTGGCGGAGAATCTGCCGGGCGGCCAACGGGGCGTCCGAGCGGAGATCTTCGTGCAGAACGTAACCGGACACCTTGCCATCGATTCTTATGCCGACCGCACTGCTGTTTCCTGCCCCGCTCTTCAGTAGTGTACCTCTGTCGAGATGTTCACTGTCAAAGGAGAGTAACGGCTCCAGAATATCTCTTGCCAGGAAAGATCTTGTGAAGACGCGTCTGCCGTACTGATCAGCAGACTCTTCATAAGGTGCCGATGTGACGCCTTGCGGCTGCCAGACTTTGCGCCGGTCTGCAGGTACTGCAATACCGAGTGATCTGGACGCACTGTCGACGGTTTTGAGGGCTTTCCGGTAGAGACGCTGATTGCCCTCATGGAGAACTTCCATAAGATCAACCATCTCCTGCAGATAAACGGGGCCGAATTTGGGGTCGTTACGGCAGATATCAATACAGTTGTCGATCAGGTCAGCGAGTTTGACGGTTTTTGCCCGTGCCGATGCCATTGCCGTGTGGTCAAGGTCAATTTCCTTTCTGAGGGCGCGATTACCATCGCCGGGACGGCTTATGTCGGTAAGCTCCATTACCAGGGACTTTACCCCATGCCCGAATTCACGTTCAATATCTTCAAAAGTCGCCGGGGTGTCTTCCACGGTGTCATGCAGCCAGGCGGCGGCAATCGTCTCCTCATCGTCCGTAACCATGGCCACAAGATCGGCAACCGTTTTCAGGTGGACGTCATAGGGCTGGAAGGTGTATTTGCGGAGTTGGTTTATCCGTGCATGGGCATGTATGGCGTAATCGCGTGCCTTGGCGGCAAGTTCTGGCATGATCTGCTCCGGGACTGCTATTGGTGACCCGTATAATTGCCGAAATACAGCTGTAAATCAATGATGTTCGGCAATTTCATCGGTATTGTATGCAGACTTGCTGATATTTACCAGATGGAAAGCTGTTGCAGCAGGGCGACTGATGCACGTTTCCACAGCTTCCCGTCTCCTGATAAAGTCGGCAGCGACAGCAACCAATCTGCGTGGCTGTTCGCTGCTGCTGTTTTGCCCCCGCAGCTGAATTGTTGACGCAATGCCTGTCGGCTGGAGCAGGCGCATTTTCCTTTTTTGCAAAGAATATACGAAAAAGTATACTGTCAGCGGTTTGCAGGGACGATGCATCTGTTATGTATTGGCATTGAACTGCATAACCAGCGGTAATTTCTTCATGAAACCACTCAACCCGGTCAAGATTCTTGCGTTGACAAAATCCGGATTTATCCGTATACAGTATACAAATTCTAATCTGCCAGGACGCCAGTTACAAATCTGTGATTCATACATCAAACGAGGAGGAGAGAAAGATGATTGAAGCCTATCTGAAGCATGAAGAAGAGCGCAAGTCGCAGGGCATTCCGGCACTGCCGCTTACCCCGGAGCAGACGGCTGAACTGGGCAAGCTGCTTCTGAAGCCACCCGCAGGCAAGGGAGATTTTCTGCTCCACCTGCTGAAAGAGCGGGTTTCCCCGGGCGTCGATCCCGCGGCCGAAGTGAAGGCCGCCATTCTTGCGGATATCACGACCGGCGCTACCAAGTCGCCGCTCATCTCGAAAAAGGAAGCAGTGCAGATTCTCGGCACCATGCTCGGCGGCTACAATGTCGCCCCGCTCATTGCCGCGCTGAAAGACGCTGCACTGGCCGAGGAGGCTGCCAAGGCCCTTTCGCACATGACGCTCGTGTATGACGGCTTCGACGAAGTCGCCGCGCTGGCCAAGGCGAAGAATGCCGCCGCTGCCAAGGTCATGAAATCGTGGGCCGAGGCCGAGTGGTTTACCTCCCGTCCCGCGCTACCCGCCACCATCAAGGTAAAGGTGTTCAAGGTTGACGGCGAGATCAACACCGACGACTTCTCCCCCGCCGGTGACGCCTGGAGCCGCCCCGACATCCCGCTGCACGCCCTGGCTATGGGCAAGACCCGCTTCAAGGGTGGGCTCGACACTATCGCCAAGTTCCGCAAGGAAGGGCACCAGGTCGCCTTCGTCGGCGACGTCGTCGGCACCGGCTCCTCGCGCAAATCGGCGTGCAACAGCGTTCTCTGGCACATTGGCCAGGAGATCCCCTGCGTCCCCAACAAGAAGACCGCCGGCGTCATCATCGGCGGTGTCATTGCCCCGATCTTCTTCAACACCGCCGAGGATTCCGGTGCGCTGCCGCTGAAGGCGGACGTATCCGGCATGAAGACCGGCGACGTCATCGTCATCGACACCAAGCAGGGGGTCATCACCGACGCGACCGGGAAAAAGGTCCTCTCCAAGTTCAGCATCGCCCCGAATACCCTGGCTGACGAATTCCGCGCCGGCGGCCGCATCCCGCTGATCATCGGCCGCGCCGTTACCGACAAGGCCCGTAAGGCCTTGGGCCTCAAGCCCTCCACCGTCTTCACCCTCCCGGACAACCCGAAGCCGAAGGCGAAGCAGCCGTTCTCCCTGGCACAGAAGATGGTCGGCCAGGCGTGCGGCGTGGCGGGCATTCTTCCCGGCACCGCCTGCGAGCCGAAGATGACCACGGTCGGTTCCCAGGACACCACCGGGCCGATGACCGCCGACGAACTGAAGGAACTGGCCTGCCTCAAGTTCCAGGCACCCATGTTCATGCAGTCGTTCTGCCACACCGCCGCCTATCCGAAACCGGCCGACGTCAAGATGCACAAAAACCTGCCGCCGTTCATGATCACGCGTGGCGGCGTGCCCCTGAAGCCGGGCGACGGCGTTATCCATTCCTGGCTGAACCGTCTGCTCCTTCCCGACACTGTCGGTACCGGCGGTGATTCCCACACCCGTTTCCCGATCGGCATCTCCTTCCCGGCCGGCTCCGGCCTGGTTGCTTTTGCCGGCGCCATGGGCTTCATGCCGCTCGACATGCCGGAATCGGTGCTGGTCCGCTTCAAAGGCAAGCTCAATCCGGGCATCACCCTGCGTGACGTGGTCAACGCAATTCCCTACTGGGCCATCAAACAGAAGATGCTGACCGTGCCGAAGAAGAACAAGGTCAACGTATTCAACGGTCGTATTCTCGAGATGGAAGGGCTCCCGGACCTGTCCGTCGAGCAGGCCTTCGAGCTGACCGACGCCGCCGCCGAGCGCTCCGCCGCTGCCGGTTGCATCCAGCTCTCCGAGAAGTCGGTTGCCACCTATCTCAAGTCCAACGTGGCGCTGATGAAGAAGATGATCAAGGACGGCTACCAGGATAAGAAGACCCTTTCGAACCGGATCAAGGCGGTG
>JAGFXN010000036.1 GCA_017861215.1 Deltaproteobacteria bacterium
GCCTGGCCTGGGAAAAAAGGCGCAGGGACTATGCGTTGAGCGGCGGACACCAGTAAAGGAACGATGCCGCTTTTCTGCGGCAGGTCCCTGCTGTCTGCGGCTTGCCAGCAATGCAGATTGCCAGAGACAAAAAAACGGGTTGCGGAACATTCCGCAACCCGTTTAACTTTTTCTGTCCCGCCGCTCTGGTTCTGTTACTACCTTTTTTTCAGGTCAATCAGGATCAGCTTGGCAACAGCCTTGAGTGTCTCGAAAACACCTTCACCGGTTGCGGCACAGGCTTCGAATTCCGGCACGCCGGTAGGATTCAGGTCTTTGCGCATTTCCTCAAGCGGCATGGCGCTCGGCAGGTCCCGCTTGTTGTACTGAATGATGAACGGGATATTGTCGAGATCGTACCCCTGTTCCGTCAGATTGAAACGGAGATTGTCCAGAGATTCAATGTTCGCATCGTAGCGCTCTTCCTGGGAATCCGCCACGAAGACGACGCCATCGACCCCTTTGAGGATCAGCTTGCGCGAAGCGTCGTAAAAAACCTGCCCGGGCACGGTATAGAGGTGGAAGCGTGTCTTGAAGCCGCGGATCTCCCCCAGAGCCAACGGCAGAAAATCAAAAAAGAGCGTCCGCTCGGTTTCCGTGGCAAGAGATATCATCTTCCCTTTGGCATCAGCAGCAGTCTTCTGGTAGACATACTGCAGGTTGGTCGTCTTGCCGCACAATCCCGGACCGTAGTAGACGATCTTGCAGTTGATCTCTCTGGACGCATAATTTATGAACGACATTGGTTGACTCCGTAAGCCTTAACTGAAGAGATTGTCGATGTCGTCGTCGGTAATTTCCGCAAACGGGAAGTCGGTGGTACCGCTCTTCTCTTTCTCTTCGGCCTTCTGCATCAGTCCGTCAAAAATGACCGTCAGCTCGTCCGAAGCCTTTTTCACACGCAGCCTGACAAGCCCGAGGGAAGAACGGTTGTCAAAAAGGACAACAAGGATCACCCGTCCGCCGACAATGGAGATATGGAGATTGTCTTTCTCCCCCTCGTGGAAGAGGATGGAGAACTCTTTTTCGCCTATCAGCTTGGCAAGTCCGCCGGTCGCGGCAATATTACCGGCGGTAAGCGAGGCGAGCGAGGTGGTATCAAAACGCTCCACTTCACCGACACCGGAGATAAGCTGTCCATTTTTGTCGACAAGAAATATGACCTTGGCGTTTGCTTCACGGAGCAGCTTTTCGATGACGATATTTATCTGCTTGAACTCCTCATCGTACATCACCATTTGAGGGCTCGCCATGTAGTACTCCTTATCAAGTTCCGGAACGGACCGTATCCACTTGGAATTTGCTGACCTGCGTAAAGTTACAAGTTGTTTGTATAACAGAAATGTCGCAACCTTTCAAGAAACTAAAAAGCCTCCGGAGCTAATCCGGAGGCTTTTCAGCAGCAACAGGCATTCAGTCGGCGGCCGTTACTTTTTGCAGCTGTCTTCGAAGTTCAGCGCTGCCAGCTTCTCGTAGTAGGCAAAGTGAGCCTTGGCCCAATCGCCGGCCTTCTTCATCAGTGCTTCAGCTTCCTTGGGGTTGGCCTTCTTCAGCATCCGATAGCGGTTTTCGTTGTTGGTGTACTCCTCGAAACTGATGGTTGCCGCCTTGCTGTCGAGCTGCAGCGGGTTTTTGCACTCTGCCGCCAGCGCCGGATTGTAGCGGTACAGCGGCCAGTAGCCGGACTGAACGGCCTTTCTCTGGGCATCGACCCCTTCGGTCATATTGATGCCGTGAGCGATGCAGTGCGAGTAGGCGATAATCAGGGACGGACCGTCAAATGCCTCGGCCTCCAGCATGGCCTTGACGCACTGCGCCGGATTGGAGAGCGCTACGGCGGCCACGTAGACCGAGCCGTAGGACATGGCAATCATCCCCAGGTCCTTCTTGCTTACCGGCTTGCCGCCGGCCGCAAACAGCCCGACTGCACCCATCGGCGTCGCCTTGGAGGCCTGGCCGCCGGTGTTGGAGTAAACTTCGGTATCAAGCACAAACAGGTTGATGTTCTTGCCGGAGGCGATGACATGATCCAGACCGCCAAAGCCGATATCATAAGCCCAGCCGTCGCCACCGATGCACCAGACCGACTTCTTCACCAGGTAGTCGGCGATCGGCGTCAGCAGTTTTGCCGTGGCGTCCTTGCTCCCCTTGAGAGCCGCTTTCAGCTTCTCGACGCGGCCACGCTGTGCTTCAATGCCGGACTGAGTGGACTGGTCGGCGGCGGCGATCTCCTTGAACAGTTTGGCATTGGCGCTGAATGCCTTGCTGCCGGCTAATACAGACACATACTCCAGAGCCGCCTTGGTAAACTGATCCACGGTCAAACGCATGCCGTAGCCGAACTCGGCGTTGTCTTCGAACAGCGAGTTGGACCAGGCCGGGCCGCGTCCGTCTTCACGCTGGGCATACGGTGTGGTCGGCAGGTTACCGCCGTAGATGGAAGAACAGCCGGTAGCATTGGCAATCATCATGCGGTCGCCGAACAGCTGGGTCAGGAGCTTCAGGTAGGGCGTCTCGCCGCAGCCCTGGCAGGCACCGGAGAATTCGAACAGCGGCCGGATCAGCTGGTTGCTGCGGAGCGAATCAAGCTTGACCTGGGTCGGATCGACATCCGGCAGACGGAGGAAAAAGTCGAAGTTTTCTGCTTCCGTTGCCCGGAGTGGAGCCTGGAAGTGCATGTCAAGGGCCTTGTGGCCGGCAACTGCCTTGTCCTTGGCTGGGCAGTTGTAGGCGCAGGCACCGCAGCCGGTGCAGTCCTCGGGAGCAACCTGGATGGTGTATTTCTTGCCGGCCATCTCCGGGATCTTGCAGTCGGTTGACTTGAAGGTGGCCGGAGCCCCTTTCAGCAGTTTGCCGTCATAGGCCTTGCTGCGGACTGCGGCGTGCGGGCAGACGAAAGAGCAGATGCCGCACTGGATGCAGATCTTCTCATCCCAGACCGGGATGTCGATGGCGATGTTGCGCTTCTCGTACTGGCTGGTGGCGGTCGGGAAGGTGCCGTCAGCAGGCATCTTGGAGACCGGCAGGCTGTCGCCGAGACCGGCGACGATCACGCCGGTGACTTCTTTCACGAATTTCGGCGCCTTGGAGGAGACGGCGGCAGCCATCTTCAGCTTGCTGGTAGCCTTGGCCGGGACCTTGACTTCATAGAAGTTGTTCAGACCGGCATCAACTGCCTTGTAGTTCATCTCCAGCACTTTTTCGCCGGCCTTGCCGTAGGACTTCTTGATGGCATCCTTGATGGAGGCCACGGCGTCCTTCAGCGGAATGATCTTGGAGATTTTGAAGAAGGCGGTCTGCATGATGACATTGATGCGGGGTCCAAGACCGATCTCGTTACCGAGCTTGACCCCGTCGATGACGTAGAATTTTAGTTTTTTGGTGATGATCTGCTGCTGCACTTCCTTGGGGATGGTATCCCAGACCTCGTTCGGGCCGAAAGGTGCGTTCAGCAGGAAGGTAGCGCCGGTCTTGGCGCGGGCCAGCATGTCGTATTTCTCCAGGAAGGAGAAGTTGTGACAGGCGACGAAATCGGCCTCCTGCACCAGGTAGGGAGCACGGATGTACTTCTTGCCGAAGCGCAGATGCGAGGTGGTCATGGAACCGGCTTTCTTCGAATCGTAGACAAAGTAGGCCTGGGCGTTGTTGCTGGTCTCTTCGCCGATGATCTTGATGGAGTTCTTGTTGGCGCCGACGGTGCCGTCGGAACCGAGGCCGAAGAACATCGCCTCGTAGACGCCTTCCATCGGATTCTTGTAGGCGTAGTCCACCTTCAGGCTGCAGTTGGTAACGTCCTCCTCGATGCCGACCACGAACTTGCTCTTCGGCTTGGCCGCTTTCAGGTTGTCGAGGACCGCCTTGGCCATGGCCGGGTTGAATTCCTTGGAACCGAGACCGTAGCGACCGCCGACGATGACCGGATAACCGTCGAACTTGAACTTGCCGCTGGCCATACCTTCACCGATGGCGGTGCGTACATCCAGGTAGATCGGCTCGCCGAGAGAGCCCGGCTCCTTGGTGCGATCGAGGACGGCAATCTTCTTGACCGTCTTGGGGAGCGCCTTGAGGAAGGCGTCCAGCGGGAAGGGGCGATAGAGGCGAATCTTGACGACGCCGACCTTTTCCCCTTTTTTGACCAG
Organism: Deltaproteobacteria bacterium; assembly: GCA_017861215.1. Lineage (GTDB taxonomy): Bacteria > Desulfobacterota > Desulfuromonadia > Geobacterales > DSM-12255 > VEOV01. Next base: position 4,179 of record JAGFXN010000036.1, read on the forward strand.
ATTCTCCACGGTGTCCTGCACCACGTCGGCGCCGGAACCCATCACCACCACGACGCGCTCGGCGTCTTTGGCCCCGACGTAATCAACCAGCTTGTACTTGCGGCCGGTCAGCTTGCCGAATTTGTCCATCTCTTCCTGAACGATCTTCTCGCAGGCCGGGTAGAAGGCGTTGACTGTTTCGCGCCCCTGGAAGTAGACATCCGGATTCTGGGCGGTACCGCGCATGACCGGACGATCCGGATTCAGGCCGCGGCCCTTGTGCTCGGCGATCAGCTTGTCGTCCAGCATGGCGCGCATTTCGTCGAAGGAAAGCTCGGTGACTTTCTGGACTTCGTGCGAGGTGCGGAAGCCGTCAAAGTAGTGCAGGAACGGGATGCGGCTGCGCAGGGTCGAAGACTGGGCGATCAGGGCGAAGTCCATGACTTCCTGGACGTTGTTGGAACAGAGGAACGCCCAGCCGGTGGAGCGGCAGGACATGACATCGGAGTGGTCACCGAAAATGGAAAGTGCCTGGGCGGCAATGGCACGGGCCGAAACATGAAAGACGGTGGAGGTCAATTCGCCGGCGATCTTGAACATGTTGGGGATCATCAGCAGCAGCCCCTGGCTGGCGGTGAAAGTGGTGGTCAGGGCACCGGCCTGCAGAGCACCGTGGACAGCACCGGCGGCACCCCCCTCGGACTGCATTTCGACCACTGACGGCACGATACCCCAGATGTTCTTCTCACCGACGGCGCTCTTGGCGTCGGAGATCTCTCCCATCACCGACGATGGGGTGATCGGGTAGATGGCGATTACCTCGTTGGTTGCATGTGCAACATGGGCGGCAGCAGTGTTGCCGTCAATTGTTACCATTTTCTTGCTCATGTACTTCCTCCTCGTCAGGAATTGTTCAGCAATTTGAACCGGATTTATTTATGCTGCCTACTGCCAGTCAAAACGTACCCTAAAGCTCATTGCGTCCGTGCAGAGCCCTCTGCATGGTTGCCGGGTCAACATACTCAAGATCACTGCCCACGGGAATACCGTGCGCCAGGCGGGTAACCTTGATGCCCATGCCCCTGATCAGCCCGGTCAGGTAGATTGCCGTTGCTTCCCCTTCAACGGAAAAGTTGGTGGCAATGACTACTTCACGGAGAGCAGCGTTCCTCAGTCTTTGCAGCAGCTCTGTCACCCTGAGGTCGGCAGGGGTTACCCCGGAAAGGGGTGAAAGCACCCCGTGCAGCACATGGTATCTCCCCCGGAAAGCGCCGCTTCTCTCAATTGCCAGAAGATCCTGCGGCTCCTCAACAACACAGATAATGGATTCATCTCTGTTGCCGCTGCAGATGGCACACGGATCATCTTCGGTTATGGAAAAACAGACCGAACAGAATCTGACTCTGCTGCTGACTTCTGCCAGAGACTCCGCCAGCGCCAGGATATTTGCCGGGGAGCGCAGCAGATGAAACGCCAGACGACAGGCACTTTTTTCACCGATACCGGGGAGTTTTTTCAACTCACCGACCAGCCTGGTCAAAGATTCTGAATTGTGTATCATATTTTCCTGAAAATATAAAACATTTTTTGAATTATATCCAAACTAAAAATATTTACTGTAATTAAATTTAGTCTAACTACAAGAAATTTAATGCTAATTTAAAATCACGCTGAGCACCAAAATAGCCGGTGGAACTGCTGTTCAACCGGCCATTTTAATAAAAATAAAATACTGTCAGCACCTGGAATCAGAAAAGACCGGGGATGCTCATCCCGCCGGTAACCTTGCCCATCTCCTGCGCCATCTCTGCCTGCACCTGGGAAAGCGCGTCATTGACCGCTGTCAATACCAGGTCCTGAAGCATCTCAACATCCTCCGGATCCACAGCCTCTTTCTTGATTGTCAGCGAAACCAGCTGGTTCTTGCCGGTAACCACTGCGGTTACCGCGCCGCCGCCAGCAGTCGCCGTGGCCGTACGGTTCGATGCTTCTTCCTGCAGTTTTGCCATTCTCTGCTGCATCATCTGCGCCTGCTTCATGATGCCGGCCAATCCTTTTGACATCTTTAATCTCCTCACTTTCTTTTAGTAAAGCTGAATATTTACTGGCTCAAAACGTCGTTATAAAAATTAGTGTTTATAGGCGACAATCTCTCCGCCGAAAATATCCAGAGCAGCCATGACCAGCGGATGCTTATCAGCAGCATCTTTTATCTTCTGCTCCTGCCGGGCCAGTTCAACAGTTTTTTTTTCAGCAATGGACAGCGGCACAGCACCACTCTCCCGGGAATTTACCAGAATCTTGATCGACACCGGCCTGCCGTAGTAGGCAGCGGCAAGTTCACCAAGCTGCTGCTGATAATCAGGCTCCTGCAGCATGCTGAATTCGAGTGACCCTTTTTGATAGCCTATGTGCAGCACCCCGGCCGAATCTTTCAAGGGGCTCCCTTTTTCAAGCTTCGATGCCAGCATCGGTTTTTTCGATTTGACATAGAGGACAAAACCCTGCCAATCCTGTACGCCAGATGTTTCGGCAGTTGCGATTCCTGCACTGCCGGCCGGTTCCGCCTTAGGCGGCGGACTGCTCTTGGGGACAGTGACAGCTCCTCTGTCAGGGGCAGCAGCTGCCTTGTAGGACGGCGACCGTGATTCGGCAGCAAGATAAGCAGGCGGTACCGCAGCCTCAATCTTCTTGAGCCTCTCCAGCAGTTCCTGCACCGGGATCACCGCTGCAAGTGACGCCATTCTGATCAATGCCATCTCCAGCAGCAGCCTGGTGAAGGATGAATGCGCCATCTCGGTATCGGCGCGCAGCAGGATGAAAATACAGCGCTGAATGGTCTCCATGTCGGTCTTTTCGGCAATGGCTGACGCCTCGGCCAGTTCCCGGTCGGAAAGGTCGAGTAGATCGGCAACCGCTGCACTGCTCTTGAGCAGCAGCAGGGTGCGCATCATCTCTATCAGTTCATGGCAGAAATGACGGATATTGCAGCCTGAATCATCCACCCTCTTGACTACGCCAATCAGGGCTGCGGAGTCACGCTCGAAGATGAAATTCAGCGCAGCGATTACCAGACCTCTGTCAACCACACCCAGAATGGAGAGCACGTCGGCATCTGCTACCCGATCGCCACAGAAGGCAAGCACCTGATCAAGGGCTGACAGAGCATCGCGCATGCTGCCGTCACCCTTGCGGGCGACCATGGCCAGGGCATCGTCGCTCATGACGACCGCTTCCTGGTCAAGAATAAAGCGGAGACGCTTGAATATGGTTACCAGCGGAATCCGCTTGAAATCAAAGCGCTGACAGCGGGAGAGGATGGTGATCGGCACCTTGTGCGGTTCGGTTGTGGCAAAGATGAACTTGATATGCGGCGGCGGCTCTTCCAGGGTTTTCAGCAGCGCGTTGAAGGCGCTGTTGGAGAGCATATGGACTTCGTCAATGATGAATATCTTGTAGCGGCTCTGCGCCGGGAGATATTTGACATTCTCGCGCAGCTCCCTGATTTCATCCACACCATTGTTGGAGGCGCCGTCTATTTCCAGCACATCGACACTCAGACCGGCGGTTATCTCTTTACAGATGGAGCATTCATTGCACGGCTCCGTCGTCGGCCCTTTTTCACAGTTAAGGGTTTTGGCAAGAATTCTGGCAGAAGTTGTCTTGCCGACGCCGCGGGCGCCGGTAAAAAGAAAGGCATGGGCAACCCGGCCTGAGTCAATGGCATTTTTCAGCGTCTGGCTGACATGCTCCTGGCCGATAAGCTCACTGAATTTCTGCGGCCGCCATTTGCGGGCAAGGACAAGATACGACACACTGGTTCCTTTATTTACCTGCAGGGGAGCTTGGATGATGAGGGGAGGAAGGTTTACGGGCAGAGATGGTAGCTGGGTTCCCCTGCGGCACACGTTTCAGTTACTGCCGCTGCTTCCTTCCGGACCTGACGGGGTTCATAACCTGCCGTTGCGCAGGACCCAGCTACCAGCTCTGCCCGCAAAAAAACAACGCTGACGTTAAAAATGGCGGAGAGAGAGGGATTCGAACCCTCGGTACGCTATTAACATACACACGCTTTCCAGGCGTGCTCCTTCAGCCGCTCGGACATCTCTCCAGAAACTGGAAATATACTGCAATCAAAGGGCGCTTGTAAAGGACTTTATCCGTGAGGGTATCAATCCCGGGAGTGACGCTCTTGAGAGCGGCGCCTGCGCCAGCGCAGCAAACCGGTAGCCTCCGGATGCCGGGTTGTGCGAAGGCATTTCCCGTCAGGCGGTTATGGCAGGCAATGTTGAAGCGATCCAGCTTGTCGGAGCAGCTGATGATCTGCTGCGAAGCGGCAGGATCTGGCTACCGGGCAAGCGCGGCGATGGTCGCCACCAGATCACGACACTGGTCATCGGTAATTTTGCCCATAAGACAGATCTGGATGATGTTTTGCTTGAGCAGGTATTCGCTGCGGTAACTGAGCAGGAAGCCCAGTCGCTCCAATGCATCCCCCCAGGCCAGTGAAGACCATTCCCGGGGGAGCCTGATACTGAGAACTGCGGGGGCGGTGCTCACTGCAGCGGCCATGGCAGAAATACCGTACGCGGACAACTCCCGCCGCAGCAGGTCGTGCTGACGCCGGATGACTTCGAATCGCCGGGGAATCTCGAGTTCCAGCAGCGCCTGGTGAAGGGCTGCCACCAGATTTGATGACTGGGTGAAGGGGACTCCCTGCTTCGTACGGTAATAACCCAGATCCAGATACCGGGGAATTTGACTGTCGGTCTCCACCGCCTTGTTGTAAAAGACCAGCCCTATCCCCGACAGCGATGCCAGCCCCTTGCCGCTGACGCTGCTTGCCAGAAAGACTTCCGCCAGGTTCACCGGCACCGTTCCCAGGGAACTGGTGCAGTCCAGGCAGAGTTTCACCGCACATCGCCGGCAGATTTCGGTCAATCCTTCCAGGTCGTTCAGGATGCCGCATGAGGTTTCGCAATGGGTGCTCCAGAGCCAGCTCACCTGCGGCATCTCCTGCAGTCGCCGCTCAACCTTGCCCAGATCATAACGACTGCCCCACGGCACCCGCAGAACGTCGAAGTCCAGCCCCATACGACCGGCATGGTCAATGAGCCGCTCACCGAATTCACCGTTGCTGAGAATCAAACCTGTCCCGTCCAGCACTTTCAGCTGGGCGGCGACCACATCATTCACAAGCGTGCCGCTCCCCAGAAACAGCTCGACAAAGCGGGCACCGGTCAGCCTGCAGAGCAGGCGCTGGGTATCGGCTACCATTTGCAGAAACGAGCCGGCGCGGTGAGAAACTGCCGCGGCAGCG
>JAGFXN010000225.1 GCA_017861215.1 Deltaproteobacteria bacterium
AGCATTTACCCATAGACCGGATCAAGATCGATCGCTCGTTCGTTGCCGAAATTCATCTCCATGACGATGTTGCGGCAATAGTCCATGCAATCCTGTCTCTTGCCAACAGCCTGAAGCTCAATGTGATTGCCGAGGGAATTGAAACAGACGGCCAGATGCACAAATTGGCAGAACTCGGTTGTTTTGCTGTGCAAGGGTTTCTGTTGGCCATGCCGATGAGCGCGGCGGATGTCTCGCGGCTTCTCATCAAGGATAGCAGAAGCTTTCTTGTCTGCCCTGCAGCCGGGATCTACTGCATCCCGGAAAATAGCGGCACATGACAGACGGGCAGGCAATCGGCTGGAAAACCCGCTTTTTCCGGATGGAAGCATCGCCGCTACAAGGCGGGCTGCCAATATTTGACCGGCTGCAATGTATCTGTTTACAATAGTTGTTTCAAAAACCTCCCCCATGCAGGCAAATCCTCAAGTTACGTTCCAGGGGGCCATTCCCACCATATCCCGCCAGTTCCTGGAGACTTCATTGCCCACCGACGGTGCAAAGCCGCAGTCCATCATGCACTGGCTGCAGCGTTCGTCACGGTCAACGCCGTAGCGGGCGAGATCGCAGGTAAGGCGGAGAGGGCAGCGCATTTTTATCCGGATACACAGAATGTGTTGCAATGTTTTTCAGGTTTGTATCTTTGCTCCAAGTAGTGCTCTGACAGCTATGGCTATCCCGTCAGCATCCAGCCCGAGCATTTTTCGCAGTTCGGCCTGGGTGCCTTGTTCGATGAAACGGTCCGGGATGCCCAGTCTCTTGATCCGCAGGCCGGTTAGTCGCTCATCTGCGAGAAGTTCCAGCACAGCGCTGCCGAATCCCCCCATGAGGGCATTCTCTTCAACGGTCAGCACGACGCCGCACTCTCTGCCGGCGGCAAGGATCAGTTCGCGGTCAAGCGGCTTGACGAAGCGGGCATTCACCACAGTTGCCATAATACCTTCCTTCTCGAGGAGTGCCGCTGCTGCCAGCGCCGGATGCACCGTGGCGCCGATGGCGATAATTGCCACGTCCCTGCCGGCAGAGAGCCGTTCACCGCTACCGAAAGGCAGCAGGTCGATATCCTTGTCCAGCGGCACGCCGATACCGGCGCCGCGCGGATAGCGGAGCGAAACCGGCACTCCGCAACAGATAGCGGTCTTCAGCATCCGCCGCAACTCGTTTTCATCCTTGGGCGCCATGACCGTTATTCCCGGCAGGTGGCGGGTAAAGGAGAAGTCGAAAACGCCATGGTGGGTCGGCCCGTCGTCGCCTACCAGTCCGCCGCGGTCCATTGCCAGCGTTACCGGCAGTTTCTGCAGGCAGATGTCATGAAAGAGCTGGTCATAGGCCCGCTGGGCAAAGGTAGAGTAGATTGCCGCCACCGGCCTGAATCCTTCCACTGCCAGACCGGCGGCAAAGGTGAGGGCATGCTGCTCGGCAATGCCGACATCAAAGAACCGCTCGGGATACGCTTTGGCAAACTGGACCAGCCCGGTTCCCTCCGGCATGGCAGCGGTGATGGCGATGATTTTCTCGTCCTCGGCGGCAAGCTGGACAAGCGCCTCCCCGAAAACCGCTGTGTAGGAGGGTGCGACAGCGGCAGCTGCGTATGGTTTGCCGGTATGCAGGTCAAAGCGGCCGACACCGTGGAACCTGCCCGGTTCATTTTCCGCCGGCGGATAGCCGTAGCCCTTTTTGGTCATGACATGGACCAGTACCGGCCCGTCGACATTTTTAAGGTTGCTGAAAATATCGGTCAGATGCTGCATGTCATGGCCGGGCAACGGTCCCAGATACTCGAAGCCGAGCGCTTCAAAAAGCGCTGCCGGCGTCAGGAAGCCCTTGAGCGAGTGCTCTGCCCGCCTGGCAAACTGGAGGATGTTGCGGCCAAACGCCGGGATGCCGGCGAGGACCGAGGCGACTTCCTTGCGCAGATCGCGGTAGTAGCTGCTGGTCATTTTGCGCGAAATGAAGGTGGAGAAGGCGCCGACATTTTCCGATATCGACATCTCGTTGTCGTTGAGAATGACAATGAGATTCTTCTGCAGATGTCCGGCCTGATTGAGCGCTTCAAAAGCCATGCCGCCGGTGAGCGAACCGTCACCGATCACCGCTATAACCCGGCCGCGTTCACCGAGCAGCTCTTTTGCTGCTGCCATGCCGAGACCGGCCGAGATTGAGGTCGAGGCGTGGCCGGCGCCAAAAGCATCGTGCACCGATTCACTCCGCTTCGGGAAGCCGGAGAGCCCGCCAAGCTGCCGTTGGGTATGAAAGCGGTCACGACGGCCGGTGAGGATCTTGTGGGTGTACGCCTGATGGCCGACATCCCAGATAAAGCGGTCCTGGGGTGAGTTGAAACAGTAGTGCAGCGCCACGGTCAGCTCGACAGCGCCGAGGTTCGAGGCCAGATGTCCGCCGGTCTGGGCTATGGTTTTCAGGAGGAATTCCCTGATCTCCCCGGAAAGCGTGGTGAGTTCTGGGAGCGACAGGCGCTTGAGGTCTGCCGGACTGTTAATGGTTTCAAGAATGTTTTTCATGTACTAGAACCGTTCGCCCGGAACCACTCAACGGCAGATTCCAGGGCATGACATGCAGATGTTGTTGTATGGCCAAGCAACATCTTGGCCTTTTGACATATGCGGATTCTATTAGCATAATTGTCGGCAAAGATACAGAGGTTAGGGGTTGTCCGGAAATAAGGGTCACAATATGGCGATCACATTCAGGCTGGATTTGGCCGGTCTGCTTGAGTCAAATCGCCAGCGTAGTACCCACAGGGCATAAACAGGGCTTCGCTGAGGATTTGCCGATTGAAGAGAGGTCAAAGATGATTTGACGATGAGATGCAAGAGGGCAACGGGTATTTCCGGGCAGTCTCTAAGCTTGGCAGGAGGGTGGATGAAGGATTTGCAAGGTTTGTACGGCGCCGTGCCTCTGGCGCATTTTTTCCTGAGAGAGCGTCTTCAGCCGGGCGATTGTGTCGTCGATGCCACCTGTGGCAACGGTCAGGACACGCTTCTTCTTGCCGGGCTGGTAGGCAGTTCCGGGAGGGTATGGGCGTTTGACGTCCAGGAGGCTGCTCTGGCAATAACCGGGGAGAGGCTTGCCGCTGCCGGTCTGGAACATCGCGTCCAGCTGATGCATGCGGGGCATGAGCGTCTTGCCGAGTTCGTGACCGAGACGCTGCAGGCGGTTGTCTTCAATCTTGGCTATCTACCGGCTGGCAACAAGGATGCCAGGACAGGTGCGGAGACTACCACGGCTGCCCTGCAACAGGCGGCAATACTGCTGCAGTCGGGCGGGCTTATCCTCATCGCGGTTTACACGGGCCATGCCGGGGGGGGAGAAGAGTGGCGCGCGGTGCACAAATGGTGCGCGGCGCTCCTGCCCCGCGAGTTCAATGTCTGGCAGTCACGGCAGCTCAACAGGGGAGACACCGCGCCG